>NZ_JBKGGW010000014.1:0-122975 GCF_052041945.1 Pseudomonas sp. SMN11
TCCCTCCCCCCCCCCCCCCCACCCCCCCGCCACGGCTAGTGAAAATCTCAAGATTGTCTCCGGCCTGTAGCCACCTGCCAGCTCTCCCCACTGTCCTGCCTTTGTGATAACATCCGGCAGTTTCC
The DNA here is from genome assembly GCF_052041945.1 of Pseudomonas sp. SMN11. Classification (NCBI taxonomy): domain Bacteria; kingdom Pseudomonadati; phylum Pseudomonadota; class Gammaproteobacteria; order Pseudomonadales; family Pseudomonadaceae; genus Pseudomonas; species Pseudomonas sp. SMN11. The sequence continues at coordinate 126 of NZ_JBKGGW010000014.1, forward strand.
AAGACCGCCCACGAAGGCGGCCTTCATTGCGCAGATCCATGCAACAACTCATTGATTTGTCGTAAGTCGTCGCACCCCTATGCGCTGCGGCGGCGAGCTTCGTTCGGCCCTTGATGGAGCTGCGAAGTTTCACCAGAAAAAGGAATCAGGCTTCTCATGGGCGAACTGGCCAAAGAAATCCTCCCGGTCAATATCGAAGACGAACTGAGACAGTCTTACCTCGACTACGCGATGAGCGTGATTGTCGGGCGAGCGCTGCCCGATGCGCGTGATGGCTTGAAGCCCGTGCATCGTCGCGTTCTCTATGCGATGAGCGAACTGGGCAACGACTGGAACAAGCCGTACAAGAAATCCGCCCGTGTGGTCGGTGACGTGATCGGTAAGTACCACCCGCACGGCGACACTGCGGTCTACGACACCATCGTGCGTATGGCGCAGCCATTCTCGCTGCGCTACCTGCTGGTCGATGGCCAAGGCAACTTCGGTTCGGTCGACGGCGACAACGCCGCAGCCATGCGATACACCGAAGTGCGCATGACCAAGCTGGCCCACGAGCTGCTGTCCGACCTGCACAAAGAAACGGTCGACTGGGTGCCCAACTACGACGGCACCGAGCAGATTCCGGCGGTCATGCCGACCCGTATCCCCAACCTGCTGGTCAACGGTTCCAGCGGTATTGCCGTGGGCATGGCGACCAACATCCCGCCGCACAACCTCGGTGAAGTCATCGACGGTTGCCTGGCGCTGATCGACAACCCTGAAGTCACCATCGATGAACTGATGCAGTTCATCCCGGGTCCGGACTTCCCGACTGCCGGCATCATCAATGGCCGCCAGGGCATCATCGAGGCCTACCGCACCGGCCGTGGTCGCATCTACATGCGCGCCCGCTCCGAGATCGAAGACATCGACAAGGTCGGTGGCCGCCAGCAGATCGTCGTCACCGAGCTGCCGTACCAGCTGAACAAGGCCCGCCTGATCGAGAAGATCGCCGAGCTGGTCAAAGAGAAGAAGATCGAAGGCATCACCGAGCTGCGCGACGAGTCCGACAAGGACGGCATGCGCATCGTCATCGAGCTGCGCCGCGGCGAGGTGCCGGAGGTGGTGCTCAACAATCTCTACCAGCAGACCCAGCTGCAGAGCGTGTTCGGCATCAACGTGGTTGCCCTGGTCGACGGTCGCCCGCGCCTGCTCAACCTCAAGGACCTGCTCGAAGCGTTCGTCCGTCACCGCCGCGAAGTGGTGACCCGCCGTACCGTGTTCGAGCTGCGCAAGGCCCGCGAGCGTGGCCACATCCTTGAAGGCCAGGCGGTCGCGCTGTCCAACATTGACCCGGTCATCGCCCTGATCAAGGCCTCGCCGACGCCGTCCGAAGCCAAGGAAGCCCTGGTCTCCACGCCGTGGGAGTCCAGCGCCGTGCAGGTCATGGTCGAGCGCGCCGGCGCCGACTCCTGCCGCCCTGAAGACCTGCCGGAGCAGTACGGCCTGCGTGAAGGCAAGTATTACCTGTCGCCGGAGCAGGCCCAGGCCATCCTTGACCTGCGCCTGCACCGCCTGACTGGTCTGGAGCACGAGAAGCTGCTGGCCGAGTACCAGGAGATCCTGGAGCAGATCGGCGAGCTGATCCGTATCCTCAGCAGCGCCCAGCGCCTGATGGAAGTGATCCGCGAAGAGCTGGAAGCGATCCGTTCCGAATACGGCGATGCCCGTCGCACCGAAATCCTCAACGCCACCCACGACCTCAACTACGGCGACATGATCCCGGAAGAAGAGCGCGTGGTGACCATCTCCCACGGTGGTTATGCCAAGACCCAGCCACTGTCCGCCTACCAGGCCCAGCGCCGCGGCGGCAAAGGCAAGTCGGCGACCGGCGTGAAGGACGAGGACTACATCGAGCACCTGTTGGTTGCCAACAGCCACGCCACGCTGCTGCTGTTCTCCAGCAAGGGTAAGGTGTACTGGAAGAAGACCTACGAAATCCCTGAAGCGTCCCGCGCTGCCCGTGGTCGCCCGCTGGTCAACCTGCTGCCGCTGGAGGAGGGTGAGCGCATCACCGCCATGCTGCAGATCGACCTCGAGGCCCTGCAGCAGAACGCCGACCTCGACGAAGAACTGGAAGAGGCTGACGACACCGTGCTCGAAGGTGAGCTGGTAGAGGCCGAGGAAGCCGACGAAGAAGACGGCGACACCCCTGAGTGGGTAGCAGAGCCGACCGGCGCATACATCTTCATGGCCACCGCCTCGGGTACCGTCAAGAAGACCCCGCTGGTGCAGTTCGCCCGTCCGCGCTCCAACGGCCTGATCGCCCTGAAGTTGAAGGAAGGCGACACCCTGATTGCCGCGGCCATCACTGACGGCGCGAAGGAAGTCATGATGTTCTCCGACGCTGGCAAGGTCATCCGCTTCGCCGAGAGCGTGGTCCGTGAAATGGGCCGTAACGCTCGCGGTGTGCGCGGCATGAAACTGGGCAAAGGTCAGCAGATCATCTCTATGCTGATCCCGGAGTCTGGCTCGCAGATCCTCACCGCCTCCGAGCGTGGTTTTGGCAAGCGCACCCCGCTGTCCAAGTTCCCGCGTCGCGGCCGTGGGGGCCAGGGCGTGATCGCCATGGGTACCAAAGGGCGTAACGGTCTGCTGATTGGCGCCATCCAGGTGCAGGAAGGCGAAGAAATCATGCTGATTTCCGACCAGGGCACGCTGGTGCGGACCCGGGTTGGCGAGGTGTCCAGCCTGAGCCGAAACACTCAGGGCGTGACCCTGATCAAGCTGGCTGCCGATGAGACCCTGGTGGGCCTGGAACGTATCCAGGAGCCATCCGAGGACGAACTCGATGATGTGATCGAGACGGACGAGGAGGGCGTCGAGGCCGATGCGCCGGATGATGAAGCTGCAGGCGCTGAAGAGGCACCGCAGGAATAAGCAAGCGTAAACCCGAGCGGGGCGACCAAGGTCGCCCCGTTTGACTGATAAAGCCAGACCATTGGGGCCGCTGCGCGGCCCATCGCCGGCAAGGCAGCCCCAGGCAGACGACACAGCTTTGACTGGTCAGCACCGAATTACGATTTTGTTCTATTTGGCAGAGCGAGAGTGGATGTGAGCAAACGAGCCTTTAACTTCTGCGCAGGCCCTGCCGCGCTTCCTGACGCTGTGTTGCAGCGCGCCCAGGCCGAGATGCTGGATTGGAACGGCAAGGGCTTGTCGGTGATGGAGATGAGCCATCGCAGCGACGACTACGTGGCCATCGCCGAAAAGGCCGAGCAGGACCTGCGTGACCTGCTGTCCGTCCCCTCCAACTACAAGGTCCTGTTCCTGCAGGGTGGTGCCAGCCAGCAGTTCGCTGAAATCCCGCTGAACCTGCTGCCGGAAAACGCCACTGCCGACTACGTCGAAACCGGCATCTGGTCGAAAAAGGCCATCGAGGAAGCGCGCCGCTTCGGCACCGTCAACGTCGCCGCCAGCGCCAAGCCCTACGATTACCTGGCCATCCCTGGCCAGAACGAGTGGAAGCTGACCAAGAACGCCGCCTACGTCCACTATGCGTCCAACGAGACCATTGGTGGCCTGCAGTTTGACTGGGTTCCGGAAACCGGCGACGTACCGCTGGTGGTCGACATGTCTTCCGACATCCTCTCGCGCCCGATCGATGTCTCGCAGTACGGCATGATCTACGCCGGCGCACAGAAGAACATCGGCCCGAGCGGCCTGGTGGTAGTGATCGTCCGTGAAGACCTGATCGGCCGCGCCCGCAGCAGCTGCCCGACCATGCTCGACTACAAGGTCGCAGCCGACAACGGCTCGATGTACAACACCCCGGCCACCTATTCCTGGTACCTCTCGGGCCTGGTGTTCGAGTGGCTCAAGGAGCAGGGTGGCGTCGAGGCCATGGAGCAGCGCAACCGCGCCAAGAAAGACCGCCTGTACGGTTTCATCGACGCCAGCGAGTTCTACGCCAACCCCATCGCCCACAACGCCCGTTCGTGGATGAACGTGCCGTTCCGCCTGGCTGACGAGCGCCTGGACAAAGCGTTCCTGGCCGGCGCCGACGCCCGTGGCCTGCTCAACCTCAAGGGCCACCGTTCGGTCGGTGGCATGCGCGCCTCGATCTACAACGCCTTGGGCCTGGAAGCGGTAGAAGGCCTGGTGGCCTACATGGCTGAATTCGAGAAGGAGCACGGCTGATGTCCGAACAGGAACTCAAAGCCCTGCGCGTACGCATCGACAGCCTCGACGAGAAGATCCTCGAGCTGATCAGCGATCGCGCCCGCTGCGCCGAAGAAGTGGCGCGAGTCAAGACTGCCTCCCTGGCTGAAGGCGAAAAGCCGGTGTTCTACCGCCCTGAGCGCGAAGCCGCCGTGCTCAAACGCGTGATGGAGCGCAACAAGGGCCCGCTGGGCAACGAAGAGATGGCGCGCTTGTTCCGCGAAATCATGTCGTCCTGCCTGGCCCTGGAAGAGCCGCTCAAGGTCGCCTACCTCGGCCCTGAAGGCACCTTCACCCAGGCTGCGGCCATGAAGCACTTCGGCCACGCAGTGGTCAGCCGCCCGATGGCGGCCATCGACGAAGTGTTCCGCGAAGTGGCGGCTGGTGCCGTCAACTTCGGCGTGGTGCCGGTGGAAAACTCCACCGAGGGTGCGGTCAGTCACACCCTTGACAGCTTCCTCGAGCACGACATGGTGATCTGCGGTGAAGTCGAGCTGCGCATTCACCATCACCTGCTGGTGGGCGAGAGCACCAAGACCAACAGCATCACCCGTATCTACTCCCACGCCCAGTCGCTGGCCCAGTGCCGCAAGTGGCTGGATGCGCACTACCCGAACGTCGAGCGCGTGGCTGTTTCGAGCAACGCCGAGGCGGCCAAGCGGGTCAAGGGCGAGTGGAACTCGGCGGCGATCGCCGGCGACATGGCGGCCAACCTGTATGGCCTGACTCGCCTGGCAGAAAAGATCGAAGACCGCCCGGACAACTCCACGCGCTTCCTGATGATCGGTCAGCAGGAAGTGCCGCCGACCGGCGACGACAAGACCTCGATCATCGTTTCGATGAGCAACAAGCCCGGTGCGCTGCACGAGCTGCTGGTACCGTTCCACGAGAACGGCATCGACCTGACCCGTATCGAAACCCGCCCGTCGCGCAGCGGCAAATGGACCTACGTGTTCTTCATCGACTTCGTCGGCCACCACCGCGACCCGCTGATCAAGGCGGTGCTGGAGAAGATCAGCCAGGAGGCTGTAGCGCTGAAGGTGCTGGGTTCCTATCCAAAGGCAGTGCTTTGATCTGAAAGTGCTGGGGGTGCGAAGCGCCCCCAAGAGGGCCTTACAGGCTGCCTAGATTTTTGAACAGGGTTCGCACCAGTGGTAAATGCAGCAAAAACCAAACCTGCGCCAATCATCAATCGCCTGGTCGTGATTGGCCTTGGCCTGATCGGTGGGTCCTTCGCCAAGGGCTTGCGTGAAAGCGGCCTGTGCCGCGAAGTGGTCGGCGTCGATCTGGATGCCCCGTCGCGCAAGCTGGCTGTCGAGCTGGGCGTGGTCGACCGCTGCGAAGAAGACCTCGCTGCTGCCTGCATCGGCGCCGATGTCATCCAGCTCGCCGTGCCGATTCTGGCCATGGAAAAGGTCCTGGCCCGACTGGCTCAACTTGAGCTTGGCAATGCCGTGATCACTGACGTCGGCAGTGCCAAGGGCAATGTCGTGCGCGAGGCCCGAGCCGTCTTCGGTGAGCGCCTGCCACGCTTCGTGCCCGGCCACCCGATCGCCGGTTCCGAGCAGAGCGGGGTGGAGGCCTCCAACGCCACCCTGTTCCGTCGGCACAAGGTCATCCTCACGCCGCTGGAAGAGACCGACCCGGCCGCCCTGGCCCTGGTTGATCGCCTGTGGCGCGCGCTGGATGCCGATGTCGAGCACATGCCGGTGGAGCGCCACGACGAAGTGCTGGCAGCCACCAGCCACCTGCCGCACCTGTTGGCATTTGGCCTGGTCGATTCGCTTGCCAAGCGCAATGAAAACCTCGACATCTTCCGGTACGCTGCGGGAGGTTTCCGTGATTTCACGCGAATCGCCGGTAGCGACCCGACCATGTGGCACGACATCTTCCTCGCCAACCGCGAGGCTGTCCTGCGCACCCTGGACACATTTCGCAGCGACCTCGACGCCTTGCGCGACGCGGTTGATGCTGGGGACGGGCACCAGCTGCTGGGTGTTTTCACCCGTGCGCGCGTTGCCCGGGAGCATTTCAGTAAAATCCTGGCCCGCCGGGCCTATGTGGACGCTATGAACGCCAACGATCTGATTTTCCTGGCCCAACCGGGTGGCCGCCTGACCGGGCGAATCCGCGTACCGGGCGACAAGTCGATTTCCCACCGTTCGATCATGCTCGGCTCGCTGGCCGAAGGCACGACCGAAGTCGAAGGTTTCCTCGAGGGCGAGGACGCCCTGGCGACCCTGCAGGCATTCCGTGACATGGGTGTGGTCATCGAAGGCCCGAACCATGGCCGCGTGACCATCCATGGCGTCGGCCTGCACGGTCTCAAGCCGCCACCCGGCCCACTGTACGTCGGTAACTCCGGCACCTCGATGCGCCTGCTCTCCGGCCTGCTGGCCGGCCAGCCGTTCGATGTCACCATGACCGGTGATGCCTCGCTGTCCAAGCGCCCGATGAACCGCGTGGCCAATCCGCTGCGCGAAATGGGCGCCGTGGTCGAGACGGGCCCGGACGGCCGTCCGCCGCTGACCATTCGTGGTGGTAGCAAGCTGAAAGGGCTGACCTACACGCTGCCGATGGCCAGTGCCCAGGTCAAATCGTGCCTGCTGCTGGCAGGCCTGTATGCCGAAGGCAAGACTACCGTCACCGAGCCGGCACCGACCCGTGACCACACCGAGCGTATGCTGCGCGGCTTTGGCTACTCGGTCGAAAGCAACGGCCCGGTCGCCTCGCTGCAGGCAGGTGGCAAGCTCACCGCCACCCGTATCGAAGTGCCGGCAGACATTTCGTCCGCAGCATTCTTCCTGGTGGCCGCATCGATCGCCGAAGGCTCCGAGCTGGTGCTCGAGCACGTCGGCATCAACCCGACCCGTACCGGCGTGATCGACATCCTGCGGCTGATGGGCGGTGACATCACCCTGGAGAACCAGCGTGAAGTCGGCGGCGAGCCAGTGGCTGACCTGCGCGTGCGTGGTGCCAAGCTGAGGGGCATCGAGATCCCTGAAGAGCTGGTGCCGCTGGCCATCGACGAATTCCCGGTGCTGTTCGTTGCCGCTGCCTGCGCCGAAGGGCGTACCGTGCTGCGTGGCGCCGAAGAGCTGCGGGTGAAGGAATCCGACCGCATCCAGGTCATGGCTGACGGCCTGATCACCTTGGGTATCAAATGCGAGCCGACCCCGGATGGCATCATCATCGATGGCGGCCAGCTCGGCGGTGGCGAAGTGCACGGTCACGGTGACCACCGTATCGCCATGGCCTTCAGCGTTGCCTCGCTGCGTGCCAGCGCGCCGATCCGTATCCATGACTGCGCCAACGTCGCCACGTCGTTCCCGAACTTCCTCAAGCTGTGCGCCGATGTGGGTATCCGCGTCGCCGAAGAGGGCAAAGCGTGAATAGCCAGGCACCGGTCATCACCATCGACGGCCCAAGCGGTTCCGGTAAAGGCACGGTCGCCGGGCTGCTGGCCCGCGAGCTCGGTTGGCACCTGCTGGATTCGGGCGCGCTTTACCGGTTGTTGGCGTTCAACGCCAGCAACCACGGCGTCGACCTGACCAACGAAGAGCTGCTGACCAAGCTTGCCGCCCATCTGGATGTGCAGTTCATCGCTGCCCAGCCCGGTAAGCTTCAGCAGACCATCCTCGAGGGCGAGGACGTCAGCCAGGTCATCCGTACCGAAACTGTCGGTGCCGGTGCTTCGATGGTCGCCTCGCTGCCTGCGGTGCGTGATGCGCTGCTGGAGCGTCAGCGGGCATTCCGGGAAATGCCAGGCCTGATCGCAGACGGTCGGGACATGGGCACCGTGGTGTTCCCGGACGCGCCGTTGAAGGTTTTCCTCACCGCCAGTGCAGAGGAGCGTGCCCGTCGCCGCTACCTGCAGTTGAAGGGCAAGGGTGAAGATGTTAGTCTGTCGAGTCTGCTAGATGAGATTCGTGCGCGTGATGAGCGTGACACCCAGCGTGCAGTGGCCCCGCTGAAACCAGCGGCCGATGCCATTCAGCTGGACTCTACCGAGTTGTCCATCGAGCAGGTGCTGCAACGTATCAGGAGTGAGCTCGCCCAGCGCGACTTGGTCTGATAACCAGGAGAGCAGGCAGGGGCACCAGTCAACGTCCTGCCGACTTTCCTTTACTTAAAACAAACCCACATTGTCTGGAATGTGGCGAGGGGCGTATGTTTCGCCCGAATCTACAGGAATTAAAATGAGCGAAAGCTTTGCAGAACTCTTTGAAGAAAGCCTGAAAACCCTCAATCTTCAGCCGGGTGCCATCATCTCCGGTATCGTTGTCGACATCGACGGCGACTGGGTTACCGTACACGCTGGCCTGAAGTCCGAGGGCGTCATCCCGCTCGAGCAGTTCTACAACGAAGCTGGCGAGCTGACCATCAAGGTCGGTGACGAAGTTCACGTTGCGCTGGACGCGGTCGAAGACGGCTTTGGCGAAACCAAACTGTCCCGTGAAAAAGCCAAGCGCGCCGAGTGCTGGATTGTTCTGGAAGCAGCTTTCGCCGCCGAAGAAGTGGTCAAGGGCGTTATCAACGGTAAGGTTAAGGGCGGCTTCACTGTCGACGTTAACGGCATCCGTGCGTTCCTGCCGGGCTCCCTGGTTGATGTCCGCCCAGTGCGCGACACCACCCACCTGGAAGGCAAAGAGCTGGAATTCAAGGTCATCAAGCTGGACCAGAAGCGCAACAACGTTGTCGTTTCCCGTCGCAGCGTGCTGGAAGCCGAGAACTCCGCCGAGCGCGAAGCCCTGCTGGAAACCCTGCAGGAAGGCCAGCAAGTCAAAGGTATCGTCAAGAACCTCACCGACTACGGCGCATTCGTGGACCTGGGCGGTATCGACGGCCTGCTGCACATCACCGACATGGCTTGGAAGCGTATCAAGCACCCATCGGAAATCGTTAACGTTGGCGACGAAGTCGACGTACGCGTTCTGAAGTTCGACCGTGAGCGCAACCGCGTTTCCCTGGGTCTGAAGCAGATGGGCGAAGATCCGTGGGTAGCTATCACTGCACGTTACCCAGAAGGTACTCGTGTACAGGCTCGCGTTACCAACCTGACCGACTACGGCTGCTTCGCTGAGCTGGAAGAAGGCGTTGAAGGTCTGGTACACGTTTCCGAAATGGACTGGACCAACAAGAACATCCACCCGTCGAAAGTCGTTCAGGTTGGCGACGAAGTGGAAGTCATGGTTCTGGACATCGACGAAGAGCGTCGTCGTATCTCCCTGGGCATCAAGCAGTGCAAGTCCAACCCATGGGAAGACTTCTCCGGCCAGTTCAACAAGGGTGACAAGATCACCGGTACCATCAAGTCGATCACCGACTTCGGTATCTTCATCGGTCTGGACGGCGGCATCGACGGCCTGGTTCACCTGTCCGACATCTCCTGGAACGAAACCGGCGAAGAAGCCGTACGTCGTTTCAAGAAGGGCGACGAGCTGGAAACCGTCATCCTGTCGGTTGACCCAGAGCGCGAGCGCATCTCCCTGGGCATCAAGCAGCTGGAAGACGATCCGTTCTCCAACTTCGTTGCTGTCAACGACAAGGGCGCTATCGTCAAGGGCATCGTGAAAGAAGTTGACGCCAAAGGCGCCATCATCACCCTGGCCGACGACATCGAAGCCACTCTGAAAGCTTCCGAAATCAGCCGTGACCGCGTTGAAGACGCGCGTAACGTCCTGAAGGAAGGCGAAGAGATCGAAGCCAAGATCATCAGCGTTGACCGCAAATCGCGCGTCATCAGCCTGTCGATCAAGTCGAAAGATGACGCTGAGGAGCGTGAAGCCATCCAGAGCCTGAAAAACGCTCCGGAAGCGGCTGCCGACACCACCATGGCCGCGCTGCTGCGCGAAGCTATGGCCAAGCAGAACTGAGTTCTGTTTGATCGGTAAAAAGGGGTGGCCTTCGGGCCACCCTTTTTTTTTGCCCGGATTTCTATCGCAAGCATGCGCAACCCTTGTAAGAACTGGCTTAACTGCGATGGGCTGCGAAGCAGCCACCCTTTACAGGGCTCTTATTTCCTAACACTGCAATCTTGAATTTTTTTATTAAGTCAAGAACCGCCCTGTTCAAATCCCTTCGAGCGTGCTACAAACTGATTAAGCAATGATCTAGCTGCTTGATAACGAAGGGAAAAATATGACGAAGTCGGAGCTGATCGAACGTATTGTCACCCATCAGGGGCTGCTCTCGTCCAAGGACGTGGAGTTGGCCATCAAGACCATGCTTGAACAGATGTCCCAATGCCTGGCCACTGGCGATCGCATCGAGATCCGTGGTTTTGGCAGCTTTTCCTTGCACTATCGCGCACCGCGGGTCGGTCGCAACCCCAAGACCGGTCAGTCGGTGGAGCTCGAAGGCAAGTTCGTGCCGCATTTCAAGCCGGGTAAAGAACTGCGCGACCGCGTTAATGAAGAAGAGCACGAGCACCCTTGAGTTCTAGACAGGAGCAATCTGATGCGTAACCTCAAGCGCGCCCTGGCGGCGTTGTTCGTGCTGCTGTTGGCGGCTGTGGTGCTGTTCTTCGTGCTGGAGAACCAACAGCCGGTGGCGCTGATGCTGTTTGGCTGGTCGGCCCCGGCGATGCCAGTGGCAGTGCCTGTACTGGCTGCTCTGGTCATCGGCTTGGCGATTGGTCCGCTGCTCGGCGCCTACGGCGTTCAGCGCAGCAAGCGCAAGATTCGCGCATCTGCGCGACAAGCTGTCCTCAGCGGCAATTGACGAAAATTCCTACGGCTTCTTAGGAAAGTCTCACCTGTGCACCTCTAGGTCGAAGTGGAGTAATAGCTGCTTCATTTTCGGCCCAGGCGAGCGTGCACCCGTATGACATTCCCCAGCCTTTCCCATCATGGCGGCACCCGTGGCGTAACCGGTTCATGCCACCAGCTGCACCTCGACGCGAGCACCAGCCTGCTGGTCGATTGCGGGCTTGAGCAGGGGCTTGATGCCGCACCAGGTGCTGAGCTTGCGCCCATCGGCTTCGACATCGTCGGCATCAAGGCGCTGGTCGTCACCCATGTCCATCTTGATCATGTCGGTCGCATTCCCGCCTTACTCGCCGCAGGTTTTCGCGGCCCTATCCTGTGCAGCGAACCCTCCGCCAGGCTACTGCCGCTGGTGCTGGAGGATGCCTACAAGCTGGGCATCAGTGCTGACCCCGTTCAGGTCGACCGCTACCTGGCGCTGTTGCAGCGGTTGATCGTGGCAGTTCCTTTCGGTGAATGGCACCCTGTCATCGAGGGTGGGGAAATCAGCTGCTCCGTGCGTCTGCAGCGTGCAGGTCATCTGCTCGGCTCGGCCTATGTCGAGTGCGATGTACATTACCCAGGGCGCGACCCCAGCACTCGGGTGGTGTTCTCTGGAGACCTGGGGGCCCCATGCAACCCGCTTCTGCAGGCGGTTAAATCGCCGGAGCGCGCTGATACCCTGGTGCTCGAGAGCACTTACGGTGACCGAATGCATAGCGGCCGTTGCAGTCGCCAAGTACAGCTGGAGGCCGCGATCGACAGGGCCTTGGCCGACAGCGGCACCATCCTCATTCCTGCGTTCAGCCTGGGGCGCACCCAGGAGCTGTTGTATGAGATCGAGGACATACTGCACCGTAAGCAATTGTCACAGCAGCAGGGCAGGGTAGCCGAGGCTGACCCACTGGCGTTGGACTGGTCCCGGTTGCCGATTATCCTCGACTCGCCATTGGCGCAGCGGATTACCCAGGTCTATGGCGAGCTACATGCCTTCTGGAATGCCGAGGCCCGTCAACGGTTGGGTGAGGGCAGGGCGCCGCTCGGCTTTGGCCAGCTGGTATGTATCGATACCCATGCCAGACACCAGCAAGTGGTCAATTACCTCAAGAGCACCGGGCGCCCGGCGATTGTCATTGCCGGCAATGGCATGTGCTCCGGTGGGCGCATCGTCAATTACCTCAAGGCCATGCTTGGCGATCCGCGGCATGAAGTGATGTTCGTCGGTTATCAGGCCAAGGGCACGCCCGGCGCGGTGATCCAGGCCAGCGAAGGCGCGGAAGGCTTCGTACAGATCGACCTGGATGGGCGGATGTATGAGATCCATGCGAAAGTGTTTACGTTGGCTGGCTATTCAGGGCATGCGGATCAAGACGGGTTGGTAAAGTTTGTCGAAGGTATACCGTATGCACCAAGTAAGGTTGTTTTGGTACATGGTGAGCAGCGTGCCAAAGAGGCCCTGAAGCGGCAGTTGGAACAGCGTCTTGCGCAACTGAGCCGACCGATGGACATTTTTATTGCGCAATAAGCCCGGCTTTCACTGAACGTTGACGAGTGATGCTGTCTGATGCGCGCACAGTTTGTCTCATGGCGTTAACAGGAGGTGCGGTTTGCCGCTCAATGCCGGCTGAAGGCCGCATTTCTTGTGCCGGGGGAGGCAAGCTACAGGTAAAAATCTCTGGTATTCTACAGGCCGAAGCTTGCGTCTTGAGCCTATGGATGGCCAGGGAATAAATACGCTGGGCGCGTACATTTAAGCGCTGTCGCGGTCGTCGCGGCGGCGGTCAGATAAGACACATGCAGGTTCCCTGAGGTTGATTACTTCAAGTGGCCGTTAAGGACTCGATTATGGAATTGATCCCGGTAATTCTATCCGGTGGCGTTGGCAGCCGTTTGTGGCCAGTATCCCGTGAAGCTCACCCAAAGCCTTTCATGACCCTGCCAGACGGACAGAACCTAATCCAGAAGACATTCCAGCGCGCTGCTCGCCTGGACGGTGTGGTCGAAGTTCTGACCGTCACCAACCGTGAGCTTCTGTTCAAGACCGAAGACGAATACCGCTCCATCAATACCCAAGGCCATGCCCAGGGTTACATCCTCGAGCCGTTTGGCCGCAATACTGCTGCTGCGGTGGCCGCCGCCGCGCTGCAACTGCACCAGACCCACGGCCCGCAAGCCTACATGCTGGTACTGGCTGCGGATCACCTGATCCAAAACGAATCAGCGTTCGCCGAAGCTGTCGGCAAAGCCGTGGACCTTGCCGAAAAAGGCTGGCTGGTGACCTTCGGCATCAAACCGCAATACCCGGAAACCGGCTTTGGCTACATCGAAGCCGCCGCGGGTGGTTTGCTCGAGGGTGGTCTGAAGGTCGAGCGTTTCGTTGAAAAACCCGACCAGAAGACCGCCGAGTCCTATGTGGCTGCCGGCAACTACTTCTGGAACGCCGGCATGTTCTGCTTCCAGGTCGGCGCGGTCATCGAAGAATTAAAGGCCCATGCGCCAGACGTGCTCGAAGCCGTCGCGCAAACTCTCGAAACCTCGCGCCGCTCCAGCTCCAAGGGCTACAGCTGCCTGGCCCTCGACGCCGACAGCTTCGCCAAGGTCCCGGACATCTCCATCGACTATGCGCTGATGGAGCGCTCGCGCAAGGTCGCGACCATCCCGTGTGACATCGGCTGGAGCGACATTGGCTCGTGGAATGCAGTCAGCGAACTGACCCCGCCTGATGAGCACGGCAACCGGTTCGAAGGCGAAGTCATGGCCTACGACGCCAGCAACAACTACGTCAGCACCGAGGACCGCCTGGCGGCCCTGGTCGGCGTGCAGGACCTGCTGGTGGTCGATACCCCGGACGCACTGCTGATCGCCCACAAGGACCATGCACAAGACGTCAAGCACATCGTCAAGCGCCTGAAGAGCGACGGCCACGCTGCCCACATGCTGCACCAGACCGTGCATCGTCCGTGGGGCACCTACACCACCCTGGAAGACGGCGAGCGCTTCAAGATCAAGCGCATCGTGGTCAAACCGAAGGCCTCGCTGTCGCTGCAGATGCACCATCACCGCAGCGAGCACTGGATCGTGGTCAGCGGCATGGCTGTGGTGGTCAACGATGACCAGGAGCTGATGCTCAACACCAACGAATCCACCTTCATTCGGGCCGGCCACAAGCATCGTTTGCAAAATCCAGGTGTCATAGACCTGGTTCTGATCGAAGTGCAGAGCGGCGACTACCTCGGCGAAGACGACATCGTCCGCTTTGAGGACAACTACGGTCGTTGCGACGCCTGACCCAGGCCTTTCCAGTCGGCCCGTGAGTGCCTCGCCGAGGCGCCGGGCCGATGCTCATTCGGCAATCCATTCGCCGGCCATCCCCTTCCAGTCAGTGCACGCGCAGGCGTCACCGCACCGAGAGAGATGTATGTACGCTCCTATCCAGACCCGCTGCTTCAAAGCCTATGACATCCGCGGCCAAGTGCCGACCGACCTCAACGACGACATCGCCTATCGCATCGGCCGCGCTCTGGTGGCCCAGCTGGGCGGGCGCAGTTATGTGGTCGGTCGGGACATGCGCCTGGAAAGCCCAGGCCTGTCCCGCGCCCTGATGAAAGGCCTTACCGAAGGCGGCGCCGATGTGATCGACATTGGCCTGTGCGGTACCGAAGAAGTCTACTTCGCCACCAGCCACTACCAGGCCGACGGCGGCATCATGGTCACCGCCAGCCACAACCCCAAGGGTTACAACGGCATGAAGCTGGTGCGCGAGCAGTCGCGCCCGATCAGCGGTGACACCGGCCTCAACGATATTCGTCAACGCGTCGAAGCCGGCGACCTCGGCACCCAGGCGGCAACAGCGGGCAGCATCCGCGAAGCGTTTGACAAGACCGCCTACATCGACCATCTGCTGACCTACATCGACCTGGCCGCGCTGAAGCCCTTGAAAGTGCTGGCCGACCCCGGCAACGGCGCGGTCGGCCCGGTGCTGGAGTTGCTCAAGGCGCGCCTGCCGCTGGACATCACCATCATCAACGGCGAGCCCGACGGCAATTTCCCCAACGGTATCCCCAACCCGCTGTTGCCAGAGAACCGCGACCTGACCCGCAAGGCCGTACTCGAAACCAGTGCCGACATGGGCATCGCCTTCGATGGCGACTTCGACCGCTGCTTCTTCTTCGACAATCAGGGCCGCTTCATCGAGGGCTACTACGTGGTTGGCCTGCTGGCCGAAATGCTGCTGGCCAAGCACCCGGGCAGCAAGATCATCCACGACCCGCGCCTCACCTGGAACACCATCGAGCAAGTCAGCGCTGCCGGTGGCCAGGCCATCCAGAGCAAGACCGGCCACGCCTTCATCAAGGAGCGCATGCGCGCCGAAGATGCCGTGTACGGTGGCGAAATGAGCGCCCACCACTACTTCCGCGATTTCGCCTACTGCGACAGCGGCTACATCCCGTGGCTGCTGGTTGCCGCGCTGATGAGCGTCACTGGCAAGAGCCTGGCCCAACTGGTGGACGAGCGCATTGCGGCGTTCCCCTGCAGTGGCGAGATCAACTACGAAGTTGCGGATGTGAAAGGCACTATCGAGAAGATCCTGGCTTTCTACATGCCGCAGGAGCCGAGTGTCGACCGTACCGACGGCATCAGCGTCGAGTTCGCCGACTGGCGCTTCAGCCTGCGCGGGTCGAACACCGAACCGTTGCTGCGCCTGAATGTTGAGTCGCGCGGTGATCAAGCACTCGTGGAGCAACATGTCGCGCAGATTTCAGGTTTGATCAGAACCTGATCAAGGATTGCCTCGATCTTTAGCTGGCACGGCTTCTGGGCGGCCAGCTGAATATCAGGGAGGTCATTTCCCTGATGGCTCTCACATTGACTCGTTCGCCGACAGGCGTATCCAGGTAAGCCCGACTTAATGAAGCTTCTTTTCAACGCACAATCGCTGATACCGCCTCTCACGGGTATTGGCAACTACACCTACAACCTGCTTGAGCAGTTGCTGGTCGAAGACGTTGATGTCATCGACTGCTTTCTCGGCGCCCGTTTCTACAGCGGCGAACAGGCGTTGGCCAACTGTCGGGAGGCCAGTGCGCGCTACGCGTGCAAAGAGGGGGGGGGCGAAAAAACCAGCCTGCGCCAGCAGGTGGAGATGCACGTGCGCGAAGTGCTCAAACGTTGGACCTTTACCTACCGAGCACGCGAAGTACTGTTGGATGCCAGGCGTCTTTACCGGGCAGGCGGGCGCCGTAACTATCTTTACCACGAACCCAATTTCATCCTCAGGCCCCACCCAGGCCCCAGCGTGGCGACCATCCACGACTTGTCATTTCTTCACCACCCACAGTTTCATCCGCGCAATCGGGTTGAATGGCTAACGGCGAAGTTGCCGCAGACCCTCAAGCGTGCGGACTTTCTCATCACCGATTCGGACCTGATCCGCGATGAGTTGATTGGTGACTTTGGTGTAAGCCCCAGCAGGATCCGTACTGTTTACCTTGGCGCTTCTGCATCCTATCGCCCGCAAACCTCCGAGCAAGCCATGCCGATGTTGCAGCGCCACGGTTTGCAATATGGCCGCTATGTGCTCTTCGTAGGCACTCTGGAACCTCGTAAAGGTGTCGATACTCTGATCGAATCCTGGTGTCGGTTGCCGAAAGCCATGCGTGATGAGTACCCGCTGGTTCTGGCGGGTGCGCCAGGCTGGCACAACCAGATATTGAACGAGCGCATCAAGGCGCTTGAAGTCACGCACGGGTTGCGTCAGTTATCCTTTGTGCCAGGCGATGATCTGCCAGCACTGTACGCAGGGGCCGCGGTATTCGCTTATCCGTCGCTCTACGAAGGTTTTGGCCTGCCGGTTCTTGAGGCTATGCAAAGCGGAGTGCCGGTGATCTGTACGGCGGAGACGTCGATGTCCGAGTTTTGTCAGGGCAGTGCACTGCTGGTCGAGCGCGGCAATGTCGAACAGTTGAGTGTGCAATTGGGTTCGTTGTTGGGTGACGACCAATTGCGCAAGCAGCTCGCCATCGCCGGCCAGGTGCGTGCCAAGGCATTTTCGTGGAAGCGTTGTGCCCAGGAGACATTGGATATTTATCGGGTCGTGAGCCCGTGAGCGGTTTCGTTGAAATGGCCCTTTCAGCCAACATGCCCCACGTCTTTCGTGACGCGCGGAATGATGTGGCGTTACAACCAGGAAGTCTTATGTATATGGTGAGCCGAGAACAATGAATACGCCGTTGTCGTTAGTGAAAGACGTACTGCGTTATCGCGGTCTGATCTACGCGATCACCCTTCGGGAGATCAAGAGCCGTTATGCCGGGTCGACCTTTGGCGCCCTCTGGCTGGTGGTGCCGCCTATTTTCATGGTGTTCATCTACACCGTGATCTTTTCGCGCCTCATGCAGGCCCGAATGCCAGGTATCGAACATCAATACGCTTACAGTATCTATCTGTGCGCAGGGTTGATTACCTGGAACCTGCTGCTTGAGCTGGTTCAGCGGGGCAAAGGCGTTTTCCTCGAACATGCCAACCTGATCAAGAAGTCCAGTTTTCCGAAGTTCATCCTATTCATTCCAGTGATCGCGACAGCAGCCCTCAACAGTTTCATCCTGCTGGTACTGGTCGTGCTGTTCATGGTGGTATCGGGCTTCCCGCTGATGGCAACCGCCTTGGTGCTTATTCCGGTGTTGGTTACGACGGTGTTGCTCGGGATCGCCTTGGGTGCTCTGCTGGCGACGTTGAACGTATTCTTTCGGGACATTGGCCAGTTGAGTGATGTTGTCTTTCAGGCATTGTTCTGGGCGACGCCGATCGTCTATCCGCTGAGCATATTGTCCGAGCACGTTCAAGCGCTGCTGTCGTGGAATCCAATCTTCCCGCTGGTGCTTACAGCACAAAAAGCCCTGCTGGGCGAACCCGTCGGTTTATCGCAGCTGGCTTATCCGTTCGGCTTCGCCGTTATCGTCTTCCTTCTGGCTGTGGTGTTGTACAAGCGCAGCTACAACGACCTGCTCGATCAGATCTGATATGACTATTCTCGTAGAACAGGTAGGCAAGGCCTATCCAAAACTCAAAGGTCGCTGGCACGCGCTGGGCACTTGGCTCGGGCTGTGCAAACGCGATCAGAACTGGATCATCCGTAACGTCAGTTTCAAGGTCGGACAGGGGGAGTCGGTTGGTATCATTGGCGTCAACGGTGCTGGCAAAAGCACCTTGCTGAAGATGATCACCGGCACTGCGATGCCGACCGAAGGCACCATCAGCACCACTGGCCGCATTGCTGCATTGCTCGAGCTGGGCATGGGCTTCCATCCTGAATTCACCGGCCGCCAGAACGTGGCGCTGGCCGGACGGATGCAAGGGCTGGAGCGTGACGAGATCATCGCGTTGATGCCTGAGATTGAAGCATTCGCCGAAATCGGCCATTACTTTGATATGCCTGTGCGGACCTATTCTTCCGGCATGTTCGTGCGCTTGGCGTTCAGTGTGGCGACCGCTGTGCGCCCTGAAGTGTTGATCGTTGACGAAGCCTTGGCTGTGGGGGATGCCTACTTCCAGCACAAGTCATTTGCCCGTATCCGCGATTTCCGCGAGCAAGGCACGACGTTGCTCTTCGTGTCCCACGACCCAGGCGCCATCAAGAGCCTGTGTGATCGTGCAATCTTGCTGGGTGATCACAAGATGCTGATGGATGGGCGTCCGGACGAAGTGCTGGACTACTACAACGCCCTGATTGCCAAGAAAGAAGAAGGCACGCTTCAGGCACAGGCCGTCAATGCACCGTATGCGGGTCGTTCGGGCAATGGCAAGGCGCGTATCGAGGAACTCACGCTCAGCAGCAATGGTCGTGCGGCCACCATGCTCGAAGTCGGCGCTCCCTTGACGCTGAGCTTGAAGATCAAGACCAACGAGCCGATCTACGACCTCTCGCTGGGGTTCATGTTCAAGGACCGCACCGGCTACGACATCTTTGGTACCAATACCTGGCTGCGTGGCGAGCTGCGTGACCTGGGTGTCGACGCTGGCACGGAAAAACACCTGACCGTGACCATTCCGGCTTTCAATGTTGGTCCGGGTAGCTACAGCCTGACCTTGGCCCTGCACGGCGGTGCCGACCATATCGAAGACAATTTTGACTGGTGGGACAAGGCTGTGGTGTTCAACGTGATCGGCCATTCCGGTTACAAGCATTTCGCTGGGGTTTGTGCCATGCAGGCAGAGTTCAAGCTCGAATGACATGCAGGCCGGCGCTCTCGGACTTTTAGGGTGGAGCATGCTCGCACGCTGTCGAGCGCTCCCCCCGGTTGCTCGACGGTATCCGGACGATCTGCGTAGAATGGAAGTTTCCTGGTGTTCCCGTAGCGCGCCCAGTCGGGGCTGTACACTCATTCGCATACACTGGTTTTCCCCCAGTTCTGAACACAAATAATGACTATCAATCTCAAAAAACTGCAGAAAACCATCCAGGCTGAAGTCAATCGTCGGGAGTACGAACGCGTTACAGCTGATGCCAGTAACGCGAAAATGCCTCGCAGCGTACCCAATGACATTGTCCACACGTTCGAGCTGCTGGATATTGAGGCCTACCTGCCGCCAAGGCATGACGCAGCCCCACCAACGGAGGCGGTAGCTGTCGATAGCGCAGCGCTCGATGTGCCTCCTGCCCAGACCCCGCCGCCCAGCTTGTACCGGAGGTTGCGCGGTCTGCCGGTAGTGGGCAAATACTTTGGCCACCCACGTGTCATGAATTTCCTGACGCGGGTGCGCCAGCGCCCAGGTGGTGCGACGCTCAAAAACCTGTTCATTGCGCTTGCCCGCGCCGTGATCGTACGCATCCCTGGTGCCCACCGCGCCCTGCATGTTCTCGCCGTTGCGCGGCACATGCCGGAGCGTCTGGCCGCTCTGGAATGGCACATCGCAGATGGCCACGCAAGGCTGCGCAATGTGGGTGTGCAGCTGCAGAACCAGACCAACCAGAGTCTGTATACCCATGGTCTGGCCATCCAGCAAAACGAGCAATATCTGATCGAGCGCATGCGTCGGCTTGAGCGCTTGCTGCGCGAGCAGGCCGTCGCGAACACTCGGGCGCAAGGGGCGGTCGTGGGCAGCCGTGAAGATTCGCTGCTGGCTGAGTCTCAAGAGCCCGGCATGCCTGCTGAGCTTTATCTGGAGTTCGAAGCCAGTTTCCGTGGGTCGCCAGAGATGATTCGTGAGCGCCTGAAGCAGAACCTCAGTTATTTCCGTGGTGTTACAGCCGAGCCGTTATACCCGGTGCTCGATTTGGGATGTGGTCGTGGCGAGTGGCTTCAGTTGCTAAAGGAAGAGCACATCGCGGCTGTCGGTGTCGACTCCAACAGCGCGATGATCGAGCGCTGTGAAAAGGAAGGTCTTGAAGTTCACCTCGGCGATGCCTTGCAGTATCTGGAAAGTCTGCCTGAGCAAAGCCTGGCGGGCCTGACCGCGTTCCATATCATCGAGCACCTGCCGCTGGATATGTTGGTACGCCTGATCGACGAAGCCCGTCGCGTGGTACGCCCAGGTGGCGTAGTGTTGTTCGAGACGCCGAACCCTGAAAACCTGATTACTGGCGCCTGCAACTTCTACACTGACCCGACCCACCGCAATCCGCTTCCACCGGCGTTGGTGGCGTTTCTGCTCAAGGCCCGTGGTTTTGCGCGCGTTGAAATCGACCGTCGCCATCCGGCGGATCCGTCGCTGTTGCTGCAGAGCACGGACGAGGCGATTGCGGGTCCTCTCAATCAATTGCTGTTTGGTCCACAAGATTACGCAGCCATCGGCTACGTGCCCTGATAAGGCTGAATAGAACCATGCATCTAATTATCTGCAATGAGCGCCTGCTGTTCCGCTTTGGTGTCGACCGCGTATTGCTGCTGCTCGCCCAAGGGCTGAAGGCTGCCGGCTGGCATATCACGTTCGTCGCTCAGCGCGCCAACCATGATGTCTTGCGCCGCATTACCGACGATATCCACACACCACCGGAGCACTTGGGGCCGTATACCGAACTCGACCACGTCACCGCTGAGTGGCTGCGTGGTAATCAGCATCTGCTCGTGCCAGCAGGCAGTGACCCTTCGGGTACCGTGGCATTGATCGGTGGATGGCCGTTCTATGCGTCGATCGCCGTATTCCGCCAGTGGGGTGTCCCCACCGTGGCACTCGACTGCGGTGGTGTGCCCTATGAAGACATGCAAGGGCCTGCCCGGTTGGTGCAGGAACGCTTGCGCGCCCAGCGACGGGAGTACTTGCCGGAAGCCCGGGTGGTTACCCCGATCAGCCATTTCGTTTCCCGCAGCCAGAGCCTTCCTGATGCCGGGCTGGATGTGGAAATTGCCATGATCCACCTTGGTGCTGACCACCTGGCGGGCGGTGTAGACCAGAGCCTCTGGCAGCATGGCCACCAGACCGAAAGCGTGACAGCATCGAGCGACCCGGCGGACGGGCCGCTGATCGTCAACCTGGGGCGTTGGGAAACCGGCAACTACAAGAACAGCGAAGGGCTTTACCCCATTGCCCGGCAGATCATCGCCGTGCATCCCAAGGCACGCTTCTGTGTGCTGGCGACAGCCGATGAGCTTCAGCTGCCGGCAGACCTGGTGGGTCACATCCTGCCGCTGGGGCATCCCAGCGACGCCGAACTGGCCGCCTTGATGGCAAGCGCCCAGCTGGGTATCAGCGTTTCGCACTGGGAGGGTTTCAACCTGCCATTGGCCGAAATGCAGCAGCTACGTAAGCCGGTGCTGGTATTGAATATCGGTGCGCACCCCGAGGTGGTTGCCGATGCCCGGCAGCTGTGCAGTGATGAAACGGAGATTGGCGAGAAAGCCCTGCAAGTGCTTGCCGGCAACCTGCTGACAGGGCCCGAGTGGGAAGCACACCTGGATGCGTTTCAGCAGACATTCACCTGGAAGCGGACCATCGAGGCTTATGCCGAGCTTCTCGGCGGTCTTGCACCGGTCAGGGAGCTGCCCGTCCCGAGGCTGGTCATCGACACCAGTGCCTGCCTGCGGGATACGGCCAACACTGGCGTGGCGAGGGTGGTTCGCAGTCTGACGCGCAAGCTGCAGGATTTCGGCGAGCCGCTGTTCGTGACCTGGGATGAAAGCCTGCGCGAGTACGTGCTGCCCACAGAAGGGGAATACCATAACCTGGCACTGTACGGCGGGCCGAAGCCGGACCCTCAACATTACGTGCTGCCTCGCTCGCCCGATCATCGCCGCCAGACGCTATCCAGCCTGGGCGGGCGAGCTTTGCGTGGTGGCTGGTTGCTGCAGAGCGAAATCGTCTTTGAGCGACAGGGCCCAGCAAGGCGAGCCGCAGCTCGCGAGCTGGGGCTGAAAGTGGCGGCGATCTTCTACGATGCGATCCCGGTTACGCATCCGGAGTGGGTGGCGGATACCATCATTCGCGACAACCATGCGGCATACATGAACGGTCTGGCTGAAACCGATCGCGTTCTGCCCATCTCGCCAGATGCTGGCAAGCAGTTGCAGGCCTACTGGGCGCGCGAAGGCATCGTCCCACACGCTCAAGTGAAAACCTGCTGGATCCCGGGGGAGCTCACTGCCTCGCCACGTGCCACCACGCCCGCTGCTGCGCCGCGAGCGGGTGAGCCGCTGCGCATTCTTTGTGTGTCCACGTTGGAACCGCGCAAGAACCACAAGGTACTGCTCGAGGCGGTAGCCCGCCTGGCGCGGAACTATCCACAGCTGGATTGGCAACTGGACCTGATCGGTAACCGCTACGCCGGTGCTGACCATATCGTCGAGGCCGTAAAAGCGGCCAATGCCGCTGATCCACGTATCGTCTGGCATGGCGTCGTCAACGATGCAACACTCAACGAATACTACGCCAAGGCCCATGTCAGCGTGTACGCATCGCTGGTGGAAGGCTATGGGATGCCGATCGTCGAATCCCTGTGGCATGCCCGCCCCTGCATCTGTCACAACGGTGGTGTCATGGCCGAGCTGGCGGCTGAAGGCGGTTGTCGCACTGTCGACATGACCGATCCCGATGCCTTGGCCGCCCAGATTCATCAGCTGGCAAGCCAACCTGAGCAGTACATGCAGTTGGCCAGCGAAGCCGTCGCACGGCCAATTCTGACTTGGCGCAGCTATGCCCGGGCGCTGCTCAAGCAGTTGGCCGGCCATACCCCACGTAACCTTGGCAAACCGTTGCCTCGGCAATGGCAACACCTGTTGATTGACCCACAGGTGCCTTTGGTTGACGACCCGGCTCAGCTCGCCTTGGCCTGCCTGCTCAGCAAACGGCCTGCGGGGTGTGCGCTGCTACTGGGCGAGCATGCCGAGTGGGTGCCGGCATTGGTAGGCCATCAGGCGCTGCGAGCCTGGCAAGTGACGGAGGGTAATCTCTCCGGTGATATCACCAGTGTGGGTACGCTCAGCCGCATCGATGCGCCGGTGACAGCCGCTTTGCCGTTACTGCTTGATGAGTTGCACGACAGTGAAATTGCCGTTGATCTGGTGATTCTCAATGCCGCACAGGGTCGGGACCCGGAAGTGTGTCAGGCGTTGGCGCCGCTGGTAGCAGGGCAGGGTGAAGGCCTGATCCTGATTGATGAGCAGGTTGCGCAGGCAACTGCCCAGGTGTTGGGCCTGCCCGTGCAGGCGGCAATAGAACTGCCGGGCTTCGCTGGCTATCTTTACCCCCACGTGGTGTCAGGGTCGGATCAATGAAGGTACTGGTCATCTCCAACTTCTTCCCGCCACATGTGATTGGCGGGGCAGAAATCATTGCCCACCATCAGGCTCGCGCGCTGGCTGCGCGGGGGCATGAGGTAAGGGTGCTGGCCGGCGACAACAGCCGTGGCCTGCCGGGTTATCCAATCGAACAGGAAGTGTTCGATGGTTTGCCCGTCACCCGTGTTTCCCTCACCTACCTGGACTTTGCGCCGACAGGCAACAACGTTGCGCACCCTGGTGTGGAGCGGATTTTCCTCAGGCTGATTGCCGAATGGCGCCCAGACGTCATCCATGCTCACCATATGGCGGGGCTGTCGCTGGGGATTCTGCAGTTGGCGCGGGCCAATGGCATACGAATCGCGCTGACCTTGCATGATCACTGGGGGTTCTGCATGAACAGCACGCGGATCACCAGCAAGGACATCCTGTGTCACGACAGTACCCAGTGCCACAAGTGCCACTCGCACATCTATAACGATGGGGTGATGCTGCCCCAGCGTATGCGCCAGGACTATCTGCGCTGGCAGCTAGATGCCGTTGATTATTTCATCTCGCCCAGCCATTACCTGGCCAATACCTACATCGCCAATGGCCTTCCCGCCGAGCGGATGCACGTGATTGCCAACGGCATCGAGCTCGAACGCTTCAGAGAGACGTCACCGCCAACCCCTGGCCCACGCCTGAATGTACTGTTCACCGGCTACATGGGGGGGCACAAGGGCGTGCCCACCCTGCTCAAGGCTTTGGCTTTGCTGCCGCCCGACAAGGTTCACGTCGACATGGTCGGCGATGGACACATGATGGAAAGCTACAAGGCTGAACTGCGCAAGAATGCGCCCGGCGTTTCGGCCAAGTTCTGGGGGCGCCTACCCAATGCGCGCATTGCCGAGCGTTTTGCCCAGGCGCATGTTTTTGTTCTGCCCTCCGTATGTCCGGAAAACCAGCCCGTGACCATCACTGAAGCAATGGCTTGCGGCTTGCCGGTAGTTGCATCGCGCATCGGCGGCATTCCTGAGTTGGTGGACGATGGCAAGACGGGCTGGCTGTTCCAACATGGTGACGCCGAAGCGCTGGCTGCGCGTTTGCGCTACTACATCGATCAGCCAGAAGAAATCGTGGCCCACGGTACAGCGGGTCGCGAGCGTATTCAGGCCTTTGCTTTCGAACTGCAGATTGACCGTATAGCCAGCTTGCTTGCCTCTCCGGCAGCCAAGCGCGGCCAACCCATGCAGGTGATCGCCTGCCATGGCGCGCCGCCAGCTGGTACCTTCGATGCCATGCTCGAGGAGTTGTGCCCTGTGCCGGCCAACCGCCCACAACCAGCCAGTCAGCCATGCTGTATCCCGGCCAACTGGATCAAGCCGGATCAAGCGGATGTACTTTGGGTGGCGGGGCCTGTAGACGGCGACCCTGCGGCGGCCAGGAAGCTGATCGAGTCTTACCGAAAACTGGGCAAGCAGGTAGTACTGGATGAGCGCAATCTGTTGCTGGCGCGCAACTGCACAACATCCTTGCTGGTACGTGGAGATCTGCAAGTGGCCTTGGGGCTTAAACATTTGCTCGCCCATGCCCAAGTGGCCCGTGATGCCACGGACTCAGGTGTTACCGTAGAACGAATGGCTGTTTGAGCACACATGACGAGCAGGCTTGCCAGCCTGCTCGTCACTGCTCTAAACGGGCATCAGCTGACCATTAAATCCCGAGCAAACGGGCCAGGCCGACGTCGATCGGTGTGATTTTCGGCATCTTCAAACGCTCCAGCAGGCGCTGGTTATCGGCTCTGGAGTGACGAATGTCACCGGCGCGAGCGGGCTGATAGGACACCTCAGGCAATTCTCCCAGCACATCACGCAGCGCTGCCAGAATCTGGTTCAGCGATGTCGCCTTGTTCAAGCCGACATTGATCGCCCCTTCGGGGCTGCTGCTCAGCTCCAGCCCTTGCACCAGCAAGTTCACCAAATCGCTGACGAAGAAGAAGTCGCGAGTTTGCTCGCCGTCGCCGAACACCGTAATGGGCAGGCCTTTCTGCGCACGCTCGGCAAAAATGCTGATCACCCCGGAATACGGCGAGGAAGGGTCCTGGCGCGGGCCAAAGATGTTGAAGAAGCGGAACAGCACCGGTTCAAGCCCGTGTTGGCGGCGGTAGAAGTCCAGATAGTATTCGCTGGCCAGCTTGTCCGAGGCGTAGGGCGTCAATGGCGCTTTGGGCGTCATTTCGCTGATGGACTCGCCTTCACCGTTGTTGCCGTAAACGGCGGCACTGGAGGCGAATACCACGCGCTTGATACCTGCCAGGCGCATGGCCTCGCAGACATTCAGCGTGCCGATGAAGTTGCTCTGGTGCGTACGGACAGGGTCATCGACGGATGCTTGCACCGAAGCAACGGCGGCCAGGTGCATGATCGCCTGGCAACCTTCGGCTGCCCGTGCAACCAGGGAGGCATCGGCGACATCGCCCCGGATGAACTCCAGCCGCGGGTTGTCCAGCGGCAGGTTGCTCAGCTTGCCGGTGGACAAATCATCGAGCACTCGCACCGAGTAACCCTTGGTCAGCAAGGCATCGCTCAGGTGCGAGCCGATGAAGCCGGCACCCCCGGTAATAAGGACAGGCATTTCAGGCATAAATGGCTCCATAGGGGCGGTCATCCTTACTCTACGATCTGCATCGATACGAAACCGATACCGAGGATACGTTCGTCATCACTGCCGGCCACGTCCCTAGGTGACGCTGGATGGGGAGGGAAGAACGCGATGTGCTTCGCTTCGGTGCCCTTGAGGTCCACGTCCAACCGAGCCTCGGAGACTCCGTGCGTCAACTCGATGCTGTATTCCTGGCTGCCCACAACAACCCGTATAGGGGTTTGCGCATTGGCTGCGAAGGCTTGTGCTTTCAATACCAGGGTGAACTTCTGCGGCAAGGGTTCGACGAAGCCGAAATCCACTTTGGAACCGGCGGACCAACGCCCCCAGGGTTCTTGTGCAGACAGGCCTTCAGCACTGCTGATGAAGTCGGGGAAGAGACGTTGGGTAAAATCGATGCCGCTCTGTAGAGTGCCATGACTACGTGGGCCCAGTGCGTCAGCGAAGTAGCCAGCTTGGCCCATGACCTGTTTCGCCGAGAGACCGGCCAGTTGCGGATGCGCACTGCCGTCGACCTTGAAGAACACCAGTTCCTGGTCGTCGCTCTGCAGCGCGGGTGGATGTTGCAGTAACCGAGTCAGCTCTGCTATCAGCGCATCGGCATTGTCGGCGTAGCCGCGCCGATCAATGTAAATGCCCTCGAAACCGAGCTGGCGAACCACTTCAAGTTGGCGGACCATCGGCTCCTGAGCCAGAGAGCGATAGAACAGATCTCCCGGCCGGCCTTTCATGCCACCGAAGCTCCAGTGCAGAGCGGTGGAGTGCAGTACGCCAGCCATCATCTGGTAATTGGCAAGCCTGTGAAGTGGCGGTACCTCAGGGAAGCCGATATAAGGCAACTGGTACACCGCAGCGCCTGCGGGCAGCGCGTGCTCTACAGCCTCCACAAAATGCTTGTCGCTTTCGAAAGCCACCTTCTGGCTGGCATTGCAAGCCTGGCAGGCAGGTGCGGTTTGATCGTACAGGCCTACGGCAAGCAGTGCGGCCGAAATAGCGACTGAGTAGTTAGCCAGGCGCGGTGCCTTCTTTTCCAGCAGCAGTTGCAATGCAATGAAGAAGAACAGGATCGAGCCGAAGGCGATGAAGATGCTGGCACGGTTCCAGCCCCGGATGGAGGGCGAAACGAGCATGGCGAACAGTGCTCCCAAGCCTCCGATGGTCGCGAACAGGAACAGCACCAAGGTACCCCCTGCCAGCAGACGGAGCCTGTCGTCGGTTTCATTGCGGGCTGGCGCCAGGGCAATCAGCAGCAAGATCAACATGAAGCCGGCGGAGCCAATCACGCCGATGGACGAGGTTGCATTTTCGTTGACCACTGGGGTCCAGCGGTTGTACTGCCGAGTCAGCTCAGCCAGATAGGGAATACGATGCTCCTGCCTTGGCATGATCAGTTGCATCATCTTCAAGCCATAGATTTCGGACTCGACAGGTGAGCGCTGCGCCACTTCGGGGTTTTTTCCATCCCTGAGATTGCCAAGCATGTTGGGGGCGATGTTGACGAACACCCCGAATACGATGGCGGCACACAGCAGAGCGGCCTTCTTCAGGCCATGCAGGTTGCCTGACCTAAGGGCGCTGAATACCCCGGCCAGCGCAATGACGATTGCACCGAACAGCGCGTAGTAGACGCCGAACGAGGCCAGTACCAGCATGCCTGCGGCGGTTGCCAGCAGCTTGCCGAGCCGGGACAGGATACTGGCCGGTTGTTCAGGTTCGCATGTGCGATAAACCACCAGAGCCAAGTAGAAAAACAGTGGGGCAACGAAGTACCAGGTGTAGAAAAGGTGGTGCAAACGCAAGAAGTGGAAGGGCACAAACGTATAAAGTGCGCTGGCAGTTACTGCGAAGCTACGGTTGAGGCCAAATGCTCGAGCCGCTACATAAGTGGCGGCAAAGCACGCGGCAAAGCCCAGCAAGAAGAACAGGTTGACCCCTGCCACCCACCCACCGCCAAGCATGGACGAGAGCTTGATGACCAGGTGCGCGCCGGCGTCGGAACCGGGGAAGTCGAGGAAGTTCGAGCCGAACGGGAAACCACTGCGGGCGTTATCGAATACCCAGCCCTCGGCGACCCGCTGGGCCATCCAGGCGTGGAACAGTCCATCGCCTGCATAACCGTAAGGTGTGGAAAGGTCTGGCACCAGGCCTTCGCGCATGCCGCTCATGAGAATACTGGCGATCAGGAAAGAGGCCAGCGCCCCCACCAATACCAGTTTCCATTCAGCGGCAAGGATGCTGCGCAAAGTCCGCGTCCTTATCGTTGCAGTCTGCCCGGCCGAGCGCATGGAGTTGTGTGCATTCATGGGTATCGAGCTCGACTTGCCTTAGTCAAAATTCACGCGTTCGGCTTCCACCACCAGCGGCATGTTGCGCATCTGCGTATGCACCGACCCCAGGTATTCCCCCAGCATGCCAAGGAACAGGATCTGCACCGAGCTGAAGAAGAACAGCGAGATCAGCAACGGCGCGATACCCATCTGGAACGAGTTCCAGAACACCAGCTTGGCCAGCAGGAAGGCAAACGCGGCAAGCAGGCTCAGGCCCGCGAGCAGGCCACCGCCCATCACCATCAGGCGCAGGGGCACCTTGGAGTGGTTGGTGATGCCAAGCATGGCGATGTCGTACAGGGTGTAGAAGTTGTTCTTGGTGATACCGCGCTGGCGGCGTGGCTGCTTGAACGGCACGGTGGCGATCGGGAAGCCGATTTCGCACAGCAAGCCCCGGAAGTACGGGTATGGGTCGTCGATCTTCTTCAGGATGTCGAGCACCGCGCGGTCGAACAGGCCGGCACCGGTGGCGTTCTGCACCAGCGGTACTTCCGAAATGCGCGTGACGAAACGGTAGTAGGCGCGGCGCACCAGGAACATCATGCGCGACTCTTCGCTTTCCGGCTTCACCGCCATCACGGTCTTGAAGCCTTCTTCCCACTTCTTGACGAACTCTTCGATCATCTCGGGCGGGTCTTGCAGGTCGGAGGCGATCAGCACGGCGCAGTCACCGTTGACCTGCAGCAGGGCATGGTAAGGCGAACGGATATGGCCGAAGTTGCGGGCGTTGAAGATCAACTTGACGCGCTTGTCCTGCGCGGCCAGTGCCCGCAGCTTCGCGTGGCTGCCGTCGGTGGAGCAGTTGTCGATGAACACATGTTCGTAATCGTAATCAAGGCGTGACATGACCTCGACGATGCGCTGGTACAGCTCATCGATGTTGGCTTCTTCGTTGTAGCAGGGAGTCACTATGCTGATCAGCTTACGCATAATTGAAAACGAACCTGTTATTGATGACAAAGGAGAGCAGGGCCATCGGCACGATCAATGCCATGCCGGCCAGGTAGGGGTCGACACCCAGCAGCTTGAGCGCTGCGATGCCGGCCACGTTGGCGCCATAAACCACGCCATACCCAGCCACGAACCTGAAGATCAGTTTGTTGTTCTTCGAGCCGAACACCAGGGCCCCGGTGCTTTTGAAGTTGAAGGCGACGCCCAGAATGGTGGCCAGTAGCAAGGCCGCGCTGTAGTGCAGGCCCAGGTACAGGAAGCCGGCAAAGCAGCCGTAGCCGAATGCCGCGTTCAGCACGCCCACCAGCAGGAAGCGGAACAGCTTCACCTGCAGCAGGCGGCGTATCCAGGGGAGTGACGGGTTAGTGTCTTGCATCGAGCTGCTGCCTGATCTCGCGAACCACGCCACTGAGTGACGAGTCACCGGGCACATAGCCAAACAGGTGCTCGGCCCGGCGGTTGTGGGAATAGTAATGGGCCTTGGGGCCGGTGGCATTGACTCGCGCCTGGTCACCGGCAACGCTGTGTTGCAGGCCGAAGGTCTGGTCCAGTGCCGCCAGCAGCTCGAACTTTCCGACAGGCGCCTGGCTGTAGCAGTCGATGGCGGCATTGCACGGCGGTGCCTGCAGGATGCGGTCGATCAGCTGCAGGAAATCGGCAGGGGTCAGGTAATCCCGCAGCATGTCGTCCGGCGCCACTTCCAATACGCTGCCATTGTGCAGCGCACGCAGGATGTCGCTGAGGAAGAAGCGAGCTTCCGGGGCCTGGCGATGGCTGAAGTAGCTGAATACCCGCACATCGACGATCGCTGCCTCGGGCAGCGCGCGGTGGCGGCATTCGGCCTGGAACTTGGCCGCGCCATACCAGTCCTGCGGGCGCAGGCCGTTGATCGGGAACACCGCATCGGAGGCTTCGGTCACCGGCGCCGCAAAATTGCTGCCGTAGGCCGCGCCGCTGCTGAGGTAGATGTAGCGGCACGCAGGGTGGCTGCGCAGGTAGTCCAGCGCCAGGTTGTCGTACTGCTCGGTGACGGTGAAGATTTCCTTGCCCATCTGCACGGCGCGGGCCGGGTCGCCCACGCCGACGAAGTTGATGATCGCGTCGAACTGGCAGCTGGCATCGAAGCCGGCATAATCGCTGACGGCGTAGCCCTTGCACGCCGCAATGGCCAGCAACTCGGCGTCCAGCGCGGCAGGCGCGCGGACGAACAAGGTGCAGGCGTAGGCAGTGTGTGCGGCGATGCTGGCGACCAGGTCCTTGGCAATGTGGCTGCTGGCCCCGAGGATTGCCAGCCTCACTGGCTGAGGTCCATCAGCGGCGACTGCTCATCGATCGGCCGGCCGAATTCCAGGCGCGGGCGGCATTCGCGGGCATCGGGCATCAGCACTTCGATCAGCATCGGCTTGCCGTTGGCCAGGAACTCGGCCACCGCCGCATTGAAGGCGGCCAGGTCGATCACGCTGTGCGACGGGATGCCGTACGCTTCGCCAAGCGCCTTGAACTGGGAGGTGTAGCCATTCCAGTAGGTCGAAGAGTTGCGCCCCTCGAAGTACATTTCCTGGAAGCCGCGGACCATGCCCAGCGAGTGGTTGTTCATGACGATGGTCAGGATCGGCAGCTGGTCGCGGGCGATGATGTCCAGTTCCTGGATGTTGAGCTGCGCACCGCCATCACCGGTTATGACAATGACCGGCTTGTCGCCGGCGATGCTCGCGCCCACCGCGGCAGGGATGGCGAAGCCCATGGTGCCCAGGCCGCCGGAATGGTGCATGGCCTGATTGGGGCCCAGGCGCAGGGTGTGGGCGGCCCACATCTGGTTGTTGCCGACGTCGGCCACATAGTCCAGGGCGCGGTCAGCGGTCAGGTCGTTGAGGCTGCTGAACAGTGCGAACGGGCTGACGCCCCAGGCCGCATATTCGTCGGCGAAAGACTGTGCGAACACCTTTTTCAGGTGCTGGCGCCAGGCTGCCGGAGCCGGCTGCAGCGTGGCGGCGTGGGCGATGAAGTCGGTGAACACGCCATCGAGTTCGGCGTGGATCGACTGCTGCGCCTTGACCCGGTTGTCCAGCTGAGCAGCATCCAGGTCGAACTGGATGATCTGGGCATTGGCGGCGAAGGTTTCAGTCTTGGCGCCGGTCTGGCGTACGTCCATGCGGCTACCGAACACCACCAGCAGGTCGCAGTTTTGAACGGCATGGTTGGCGGCGCGGGTGCCGTAGGCCCCGAGCATGCCCAGGTAGTGCTCGCTGGCGGTGAGCTTTTCAGCGCCTTTGAGGCTGGCGACGTGGGGAATGCCCAGTTTACCGACCTGGCTGAGCCAAGCGTTGAAGGTGGGGCAGTTGACAGCGCCGCCGCCGATCAGGAACAGCGGCTTCTGCGCCTTGGCCAGCGCGGCCCAGACCTCGCCGTACGAGAGCTGTGGTTCGGCCGCAGGGGCCGCCAGGCTGGCTTTCAGCAATTGGTCCAGCACCGCCTCATCGATTTCGGCGCGCTGGATGTCCATGGGGATGTCCAGCAGGACAGGGCCTGGACGGCCTTCTCGCGCGATACGCAGCGCTTTGAGCAGGCTAGGAATGAGTTCGTCGACGTGAGTGACCTGGTGCGCATACTTGGTGATGCTGCTCACCAGGGCCACGCTGTCGAGTTCCTGGAAGCCCTGCTGGCGGATAGGGCGGTCGCCCTTGAGCTCGTGGGTGTTCACCTGCCCGGTGAGGAACACGCACGGGTGGCTGTCCAGCCAGCAATCGGCAATGCCAGTGATCAGGTTGGTGGCGCCTGGACCGCTGGTGCCCAGTGCCACGCCCATGACCTTGTGATGGGTCGCACGGGCGACCGCAGATGCAGCGAAGGCCGCGCCTTGCTCATGGTGCATGGATACCAACTTGGTCTTGCCGAGCAAGTTAATACTGTCCACCAGATGGGCGATCATTCCACCGATGAGCTCAAAACCATAGAGGACGTTGTGGTCCGCCAGAACTTTTGCCACTGCATCTGAAGCTTTCATGAGTTAGAAACCAATCCCGAAGAATTCTTCCAGCTTTTCACCGACGAAGTCGAAGTGTTCCTGACCCAGCGAAGGCTGAACGCCCAGCCAGAAGGTCTGGTTCATGGTCCGGTCGGTATTGGTCAGCTCGCCGACTACACGGTATTCCACGTTGTGGAAATACGGCTGGCGGATCAGGTTGCCGGCGAACAGCAGGCGGGTACCGATCTTGTGCTGGTCGAGGAACTTCAGCAGGTCGACACGCTTGACCCCGGCGCTTTCCTTCAGAGTGACCGGGAAGCCGAACCAGGACGGCTCGCTGTTCGGGGTCGGCTCGGCGATTTCCAGGAAGTCGCTCAGGCTCGACAGGCGCTCTTTGAGCAGCTTGAAGTTGCGCTTGCGGGTTTCGATGAACTCCGGCGCGCGGTCCAGCTGGGCCAAGCCACAGGCGGCCTGCATGTCGGTGATCTTCAGGTTGTAGCCCAAGTGGGCGTAAACGTACTTGTGGTCGTAGCCTTGTGGCAGGCTGCCGAACTGCTGGCCGAAGCGGTTGCCGCAGGTGTCGTCGCAACCCGGCGCGCAGTAGCAGTCGCGGCCCCAGTCACGGAACGATTCGGCAATCAGCTTGAGCTGGGCGTTGTTGGTGAACACCGCGCCACCTTCACCCATGGTGATGTGGTGCGCTGGGTAGAAGCTCAGGGTGGCGATGTCGCCGAAGGTGCCGACCAGCTTGCCGTCGTAGGTGGCGCCCAGGGCGTCACAGCAGTCTTCGACCAGCCACAGGTTGTACTTCTCGCAGATTGCCTTGACCTTGGCTAGGTTGAACGGGTTGCCCAGGGTGTGGGCAAGCATGATGGCCTTGGTTTTCGGGGTGATGGCGGCCTCGATCAGGTCGGCATCGATGTTGTGGGTGGCCATGTCGACGTCGACGAACACCGGGATGGCGCCGAACTGTACGATCGGGTTGACGGTGGTCGGGAAGCCGGCGGCCACGCCGATCACTTCGTCGCCTTTCTTGATGGCGCGCTCACCCAGCTTGGGCGAGGTCAGGGTGCTGAAGGCCACCAGGTTGGCCGACGAACCCGAGTTCACGGTGATCAGGTATTTGACGCCGAGGAATTCGGCAAGCTTTTTCTCGAACTCGGCGTTGAAACGGCCGGTGGTCAGCCAGCCGTCCAGCGACGCTTCGACCATCAGTTGCAGTTCACGGGCGCCGATCACCTTGCCCGAAGGAGGGATGACGGTTTCGCCCCCAACAAAAGGTTTGGCAGCCAGGGCCATCTGGGCATAGCGCTCGACGAGCTGGCTGATTTCCTGACGGAGCATATCGGGGGTCATAGTAGTTCCTGCTCAAGCTAATTGTGGTTTAGGCGCCAGAAGCCATGGCGGCCATGTAGCTGTTGATTTCGTCTACGCAGCGGGCGTGCATGTCATCGCCCTGCAGCCAGGCGCGGTGCCAGTTGACGATGTAGGTCAAGGTGGTCTCGAGGTTCCAGGTCGGCTCCCATTTCAGGTGGGCGCGGGCCTTGGAGATATCCAGTTTCAGGTAGCGGGCTTCGTGCGGCTGCAGGTCGTTGTCCAGCTGCCAGCGGGCGCCATCGCCCCACGCCTGGACCATGTGGTCGAGGATCCATTCGACGGGGCGTGCATCTTCGTCGCGCGGGCCGAAGTTCCAGCCCTGCGCGACAGCGTGGCCATGCTCCCATAGCTGCTGGGCCAGAACAAGGTAACCGCTCAGCGGCTCCAGCACATGCTGCCAGGGGCGGGTGGCCTTGGGATTGCGCACTACCACCGGCTCACCCTGCGCCACGGCGCGCAGGATGTCGGGGATCAGCCGGTCGTCTGCCCAGTCACCGCCACCGATGACGTTGCCGGCGCGGGCCGAGGCCAGCGCCGCTGCGTGTTCGCCGTTGAAGAATGAATTGCGGTAGGCGCTGGTGATCAGCTCGACGCAGCCCTTGCTGTTGCTGTAGGGGTCGTGGCCGCCCATGGGCTCGTTTTCACGGTAGCCCCATTCCCATTCCTGGTTTTCGTAGCACTTGTCGGTGGTGACATTGACGATGGCGCGCAGGCTCGGGCACTGGCGTGCGGCTTCCAGCACGTGCACGGTACCCATCACGTTGGTGGCATAGGTTTCCACCGGCTCACGGTACGACAGCCGGACCAGTGGCTGGGCCGCCATGTGAATCAGGATGTCCGGGTCGAACGCCGTCATGCTCTCGGTGATGGCTGCCAGGTCGCGGATGTCGCCGATCTGCGAGGCGTGCATGCCGCGCTCGACCTGCGCCTGTTCGAACAGCGACGGGGTGGTCGGCGGTGCCAGGGCAAAGCCCTTCACCTGCGCGCCCATGCCCTGCAGCCACAGGGCCAGCCAGCTGCCCTTGAAGCCGGTGTGGCCGGTGAGGAAGACCTTCTTGCCTTGCCAGAAGGCGGCCGAGACGGAAGCTTTCATTTTCTAGTTATTCCCAGGATTTCCACGGCGCGGTGCCATTCTGCCACAGCTTTTCCAGCAGGTTCTTGTCGTGCAGGGTGTCCATCGGCTGCCAGAAACCGGCGTGCTCGTAGGCCATCAGCTGACCGTCGTCGGCCAGGCCCATCAGCGGCTCCTGCTCCCAGACGGTGTTGTCGGCGCTCAGGCGGTCGAGTACTTTCGGCGAAAGGACGAAGAAGCCGCCATTGATCATGGCGCCGTCGCCTTTTGGCTTTTCCTTGAAGTTCAGGACCTGGCCTTCGCTGATGTCCAGCGCACCGAAACGGCCCGGCGGGTAGGTGGCGGTCAGGGTCGCGTCCTTGCCGTGGCGCTTGTGGAAAGCGATGGTGGCGCTGATGTCCATATCGCCCACGCCGTCACCGTAGGTGAAGCAGAAGGCTTCTTCGTGGCGCACGTAGTCGGCCACGCGGCGCAGGCGGCCACCGGTCATCGAGGTTTCGCCGGTATCCACCAGGGTCACGTTCCAGTCTTCGGCACGCTTGTCGTGCACTTCCATGCTGTTGTCACGCATGTTGAAGGTGACATCCGAGGTGTGCAGGAAGTAGTTGGCGAAGTACTCCTTGATCATGTAGCCCTTGTAGCCGCAGCAGATGATGAAGTCATTGATGCCGTGCGAGGAGTACATCTTCATGATGTGCCAGAGGATCGGCTTGCCGCCGATCTCGACCATCGGCTTGGGACGAGTACCGGTCTCTTCGCTCAAGCGCGTCCCCAGTCCACCTGCCAGAATGACTGCTTTCATGACTGCTCCTTGTTAGTTTGAGCTTACAAATGCATCGGAGTAAAAGTGTTTGGCCGGCAACCCGGCGGCGGTCAGTGCATCACGGGCGGAGTGGATCATGTCTTCCGAACCGCAGGCATAGATGACCGCGTCAGCAAGTTCGATGCCGTCATCGAGCAGTGCCTTTTGCACGTAGCCGGTACGCCCCGGCCAGTCGGCGTGGGAGCGCGACAGTACCGGAATGAATTCGGCGTTGAGCCCTTCGAGTTGAGGGGTCCAGTAGATGTCGCCGGGGGTGCGACCACCCCAGTAGACGTAAATTTTCTTGCCGGCGGCCAGCTCGGGGTTGCCCAGCAACTGTTCGAGCATGGCCTTGACCGGCGCGATGCCGGTGCCGGTGGCGAGGAAGACGATGGTGCCTGCCTCTTTGTCGCGCAGGCAGAAGGTACCCAGCGGGCCCTCCAGGCGCAGCAGGTCGTTGTGCTTGGCACTGCCAAACCAGTATTGCGACATCATGCCTTGCTCGACTTCGCGGATCTGCAGCTCCAGCTTGCCGTCTTCGCGCTGGGCGTTGGCAATGGAGTAGCTGCGGCGCAGGCCGCCTTCGCCGATCACGTCCAGGTACTGGCCGGGCAGGTAGTTGAGCTTGCCGGTGGGCGGTACGCGCAGCACCACTTCGACCACGTTGTCGGCCAGGCGGGTGAGGCTGTCGATGCGGCAGGGCACGGTCTTGACCACGATGTCGCCGAGGGCGCCGAGGTCTTCGGCGTCGATTTCCACGTCGCTGGCTGCGTGGCGGCAGCAGGTCAGGATCATTCCGGCAGCCCGCTCTTCGGCGGTCAGCGAGGTTTCTTCACGGAAGGCTTCAGTTTCACCGCAGACGACGGTGGTCTTGCACACGCCGCAACGGCCGGTGCGGCAGCTGTATTCCAGGGTGAGGCCGGCGGCCTTGGCACTGTCGAGCAGTGAGGTGCCGGATTCGGAACTGAATGTCTTGCCGTTTTGAAGTTTTACTGAAGCCATTGAGGTTACCGGGTTTGAAAAATCAAAGGGCTGCAGAAGTTGTTGTCGGCTTTGGCCAGTTAGCAGTTCTCAGGGATAAACCCATTACTTGAACCTGCCGTGGAAAGTCCTGTTAACAAGTTGCTTTAGGGTTACCCCAGGTAGGGCGGGCACTCCGGCAGCGTTTCTGAAGTTGTGACGAGGCAGCGAGTCTACCATCGCGACAAGGTGTTCAGTGTCGTAAATGCCAGACGGCAGAATTTATAGGAGTTTTCCTACAAAAAACTACCAAGCGGTGCGCTAAGGTACAGCCGGTTAGCGGGGCACGCCCGATTTGTGGGTATCCCTGCGAGTCACCTACGCTGAATGGCCTGCGGGTAACAGGGAGGGAAAGCGCAGCCGAGCATGCTGCGTGGGGACGCTCAGAAAATCCGTTTATCACGCTGAAATGCTTGTCCGTGCTGGGTTGTCAGGGGGCAGTCTTGATCCTCTCACCCTGAGGGCCCGCATCATAGCCGAGGTGTGCATTTGCTGCACCAGAAAAAGCACACGGCCGGGTACTCTGGCCCGCAGCGCAAGTCATGTAGAGGATCGGGAGTAAGCCGGTGTTCGTGGCCTAGGAAAAGGGTCGTTTGAAAATAGTCGCAGGGCGCTGTAGTTTGCCCGCGCGCAAGCATGACCGACGACGAGGGGGTGATGGTGGCAAGGGCGGAAAAAGGCATTCGGTACTGGGAAACGTATGTGTATGAAGGCCTGGTGGTCCTACTGTGTTTCCTGGCCTGCGTGGTGGCTGCAGGTTTACTGATTGGGGCGCTCGCTCCGCAGGATATTCCGGCGATCCCATCGGACCAGATGCTGGTCCATGCCAGAAACGGCCAGCCATACAGTGTGGCGCCCGAACCGGTGGAGCGCCTGATTTATGTAGTGCTCGCTGCCTTCGCGCCAATGCTGCTGGTCGGGTACTTCCTTTTTTCGGGAAGGGCAACGGCCCCAGGGCTTCACGCATGTGTTGCAAGCCCCTGGGTTCGGGCGAGTGCATTGGTGGCCACCCTGGTGCTGTTTGTCTTGCCGCTGGTGTCTTCAGAGTACACAAGACTCCTGTTTTTCCCGTTTGAATGGGCAAAAGAAAACCAGATCGGTTTCTTCGTGCTGTCGATGGCTGTGGCACTGGCGGTTACGCTGATGCAACGGGCAGGGAGTAACAGGCGTAGTCGACTTGCTGGAATGGGCTGGTGGGTGGTCGTGCTTGTTGCAACAGCATTGCAGATAGCGTCTTACCGTTTGCAGGCTATCGGCGCAGTGAACTTGTCGCCGGTCTGGTCCGTTCATGTCGATGCAGCCCTTTATGCACTGAATCAGGTGGTTCACGGGAAAACATTGATCGCAGACTTGCCTTCTCAGTACGGATTTTTTCCGGAAATCATTGCGCCCATATTCAAGGTTACCGGGTTGTCCGTCTTCTCGATGACGGCCTTCTTCTCGCTGCTCCAGGCCATCGGCCTGTTGGCGCTTGCGGTGCTGATCCGCAGGTATATCAACAATGGGGTGCTGTCACTCTTCGTCTTTCTCGCGTCATCGCTTTCGATGGGCCTGTTCATGTACCTGAACTGGCATGCTGACGATATGTATGTTCAGTACTTCCCGATCAGGTTCATCATGCCGGTAGTGGCATTGCTGCTGTTCTCCGCTTACGCGCACAGGCCGTGTTGGCAGTTGTATGGCGCCCTGGCGGTACTCGCCGGTGTGGCGGTGTTCTGGAATGTGGATACGGGTGTGCCGGTCCTCGTCTCTCTCTGCGCAACGCTGTTCGTGAAAGCTCTGTTGCGTGGCAACGTTCGCGAAGCGGCAGCCCGCGCAGCGCTTTTCCTGTTCATCGCCATAGGTACACTGATTGGATGCTTCGTGCTGCTGCGTATCAAGGCCGGGGCATCCCTGGACCTTGAAGAAATCCTGATATCGCAAAAGATTTTCTACATGACAGGCTTCGGCATGCTGCCAATGCCCGTTGCATTGGACGCCTGGCAAGTAGTCATTGCCTTGTATGCGGCAGGGATGGTTGCAGCACTGTATGCCTGGCGAAACGGTGCCGATGACCCGCTGTGTGATGTGTTGTTGTGCACGGCTGTTCTGGGGCTAGGGCTATTTGCTTACTATCAGGGGCGGTCGCACGTCAGTTGCCTGTTGCTGGTTTCCTGGCCGTGCATCTTCATTGCAGGCGTATTAGCCGACCGGCTGCTTTCGGCAGAGGGCGCCCGTGGTGCACTGCTGCCAATAAAAACGATGGCGTTTCCAATCGTGTTGTTCATGTCGATGGGCGCCGTGACCTTTATTGCCGTGAGCCCCTCGATGGCCCTGGACGCAGCAAACAACGTCACAAGCCTGAATGCCGAGCGTGATCCGACTGTGGCCGATGAACTGGCATTCATGCGCAGTACCTACCGTGGGCGCGACTGTCTGATTCTTACCCAACGCCAGGCCATCTATGCGGCGGAGTTGAATATCGCGTCGCCGCTGAAAGGACCTGGAATCGCTGAAACGTTGTTGCAGCGAGACTTGGACCGCCTGGTTAGAGCGGCGCTCGAACAACCCCTGCAATGCATTTACCTGGGCGTGGCCGAAGGTACGATTACGTATGTGGATGTGAACGACGCAGCGTTGATGGCCAGATACCCGGTAATCACCAAAAATCCCGCCGGCACCCTGATGCTGCTTGAGCCTGCGGCGGTGGCTGTGCAGAAGTGAGCCGTCAGAGCCGTGTCTCACTCGAATAGCCTGTGTCTGGGCTGGGCTGCCCGCGACAGCGACAGCCCAGGCATAACGGTGCCGTGCCCAGCTTCTGACCGTTTGTTGAGAAAAGGCAAGCGCGCGGGGATAATGTCGCTTTGACTTCATTCAGATAGCAATGGATTGTACGTGTGGAAAAATTTTATGGAATCCAGTACCTGAGAGGTACTGCAGCGTCCCTCGTCATTCTTTATCACTCGTTGGTCATGTTTGCAGTAGCGCCGTACTTTTCAAAACCCATTGGCGACTTCGGCGTTGATATCTTCTTTGTGATATCTGGCTTCGTCATGTGGGTCACAACCGAGGCTGGGAACAAGAGCATTTTCCGCTTCTGGCTGTCTCGTTTTCTGCGTGTGGCCCCGCTTTATTGGCTGTTCACCCTGGCGCTGGTTGCGGCGGTGGTCTATATGCCCAGCCTGTTTTTCAATACGCGCGGTGTCGACCTGGCTTTTCTGGCCAAATCACTTTTGTTTATTCCAGCCCTGAATCCTGATGTAGGGGATATCACACCTGTTTATACCGTTGGCTGGACACTGGTATATGAGATGTTCTTTTACGCGCTCTTTGGGCTGACGCTTTGGGTTGCCAGGCCAGCGCTCAGGGTCGTAATGATTGCGCTGGTACTGTGTTCGCTTGTGCTGTCGGGTGTATTGCTGAAACCTGAGGGGGCAGTGGCTATCACCTACACCAATCCAATCATTCTGGAATTCCTGTTTGGTGTCCTGGTGGGCTACAAGCGTCACTATTTGCTGGGCCTTGGCAAGGTGATGACGACTGCGCTCATTAGTGTTTCGATTGCCGCATTGCTGTTGGCCGATGCAGGTGCTGTGCCGAGGGTGTTGAGTTATGGCGTGCCAGCATTATTGTTGGTGTGTGGCGTCATTTCGCTTGAGAAATACCTGCGCGCCAAGGTGAGTAAGGCTGCCTTGCTGTTGGGGGAGGCGTCGTACTCGATGTATCTCTCGCACCCCATGACTCAGCGGGTCTGGTACGTGCTTTTCGTAGCGTTGTTCGGTCAGGTGGCCAGCAAGGAGCTTGCGATTGTGTATGCGGTTGGCGCCTTGGCAGTCGGCCTGCTGGGAGGGGTGATGTGCTATGTGGTCGTTGAGAAATCGCTGCTGAAATTCGCCAAAGCGATGACTGGCAACAAGTCTGGGCCGGGCGTGTCACTGCAAGCCCAGCGCTGATAAGTTCAATGAAGCATTGATGACTCCGTGGTCGAGATGATGACCGCTGGTGGAGTTTGTACCGGTTTGTTACAAGATCTTGCGACTAACCTGTAGGTGCGTAAGTGCATGCGT
The DNA here is from genome assembly GCF_052041945.1 of Pseudomonas sp. SMN11. NCBI lineage: Bacteria > Pseudomonadati > Pseudomonadota > Gammaproteobacteria > Pseudomonadales > Pseudomonadaceae > Pseudomonas > Pseudomonas sp. SMN11. Next base: position 40,985 of record NZ_JBKGGW010000014.1, read on the forward strand.
CGCTTGTATACTGCGATATTGCACAGGAGACCGATCAGCATGCGAAGGACCTCAATCCCCCTCGACTTCCCTGAGTCCGACAGGGTCATCTACGAATCTGAAAACCTAGTCGCGATATACTGCCGTGCGGCGGAGGCTCAATCCAGGCAGTTGGTTGTTGCATTTCATGCATTACAACTTACGCATTATTTGGATCTCCCTCGTAAGGGCCAAAGCCGTGAAACGCTCAGGGGCGCCGGTTTAGATACTATTCAAGTAATTCCGCGTGGTAATCATTGGTATCAGTATGACGATATTGAGCCAATGATCGCTGAGATACGCTGTATATCTGATAGGTATTCAGAGGTTGTAGCTTATGGTCAGTCCATGGGTGCTTACGGGGCTATTCATACTTCGGGGCTGCTTCGGCCTTCGAAAGTTTTCGCTATCTGCCCTCAGTTTTCAATTGATCCGCAAAAAATAAAATTCGACTCTGGATTTAAAATCTTGGCTGCGGGCATTTCATTTATACGCGATGATGTCAAGGAAAATACAAGTCAAGATAGTGAATTTCTTATTGCGTATGATCAATTTTATTCGATCGATTGCAGTCATTATCGTGAATATGAGCGGAGCCTAAAAAAAGTATTCAGAATGCGCATGCCATTTTGTGGGCATGGAGTAAGTGAGGCGTTGAAGGCAGCCGATATGATCCCCGACTATCTCCTGCGGTTGATAATTGGGGGGAAGGATGAAGTTAATGAAACCCGAAAAAAGTTTCGTACTCATAGGGCATGTGTCCCTGCATACGTAGATGCGCTGAGATTGGCGCTGACTAAGCGCCAATTGAAAAATAAAAATATGGTAGGGGGCAGTTATCAAGCCCTAAAGCTTTACGAGTCGAATAAACGCTTCTCATCTTTTCAGCTTTTTTGCGAAGTTGCTGAGCAGTTAAGTTCGCCGCAGCAAGCTGCAGCTCGATGGTTCTTCGCGATTTCTCTCTTTGGGGTGAACGCACCTTCGCTGGCATATGTGCGAGCGGTTAAGTATTCTCGACTTGGTGGTGATGTGGATCTCGCAAAGATGAAATGCCGTTCGGCACTTGAAAAATTTCCGAATGATTTCGGGTTGATGAGAGAGTATTTAGATATACTGATACATGATTCGGATTTTAGTGGTGCAAAAATGGCAGCCGCTGATCTTAAGAGACTTCATGGCTCGAAAGCTGATGAGGTAATTCGCAATCGAAGGTTGGCGCTTTCGGTTTAGTTTTGGCCGTAATGCCTCTAGTGCGTTGAAAGGGTTTATCCAATTTCTGTACATGGCTTGCGGGCTAGTAAACCTCTATGATGCAATAATTTTGCGCTGGCACGTGGCGAAAATCAGTGTCGTACTGGGATTGTGTAGATTTCTTGTCAAGGTCTGCGACGCCGGCTCTGGCACCCATTCTAATACTGGGGGGCGCGGTTTAGAGATGCCAGAGCGCTGCGTTGGGCTAGCTTTTAGATTCGGTGCTGACTCTTATGAATCGCATCAGTCGCTAAACAAAATATCCCTTGCTTTATTCATGCGGTCTTTAAGTTGAATAAAGTAACCAAGCTTTGGCGGGAAGCTTTTATCATGTCGCCGTACAGCGCCAATGAAATCGATGTAGTAACCTTTTAAGTCGACCGGGTATTCTGCCGTCGTGCCGGGTTGAAATTTTCGGCCGTTTAGAACGGCATGGCATGCGAAGGCGTTGCGGCCAATTTCGATTAGGGCCGTACAGTCTGGATATTGGCTTAAGATGCTTTTATTTTGAGGATTGAAAATGTCGGAAATGCCGCGGCGGCATAATGTGAAGGTGTTTAAGAAGATGTCCGAGGCCTCTCCGTTTCGATCTTGGCCATACAGATAAAAAGCATAAAGCAACATGGCTGAAGCTGTATTCCAATAGACAATATGCGCCTTAGCGCTATCATCACGCATTTCATAAATATCCTTCGCAATGTCAAATGCGCTGTCGCGGAGGTTATAAAATTCTGCCACTGGGATCAGGTTTGTGCCCGAAGAAATCCACCAGCGCAGCGAAACCGGGTCTAGAGGTGCCGGAGGCTTGTGAGTGATTAGGTCTCTCCGAATACGGATTAATTCACGTCCTAAGCCAGCTCTAGCCTCCGGATCCTCCGCCACACGGAAAGCAAGAACGGAAATCACACCCCAGAAAAACTTGCTGCTCCGATCCATCGAGAGGAATAGAGAGCGGAGGTAGTGGTAAAATATTGTCTTGTCAGATATCCTGCTACGAAAGTTGAAAACCTTTTCATTAAGATAGTGGATGTCGTGTGAGCGGCTTACGTCGAAATCTAATGGCGGAGAAATTGTAATTACCTCGCCATTGCTTTCTTTAATTAGCGCGCTATCAGTGATGAGTGAAAAGTCTTCCGGTACAGTGTAAGTGTATTTTCCTGGGCTTTCCAGGTTTGGTGTCTGCCAAGTTTTTCCATCGTCGAAACTTACTTTCGGTGAGCTTTCTGCCGCTATGCTGAGGCTTACGTCAAAAGCAGAGTATTCAAAATTTATTGAAGGCAACTGATTCACCTTTGGTTTCTAAGATTTTTGGTTGGATTCTTAGTCGAGATTTGCGAAATAAAGATGATATAGCGGAGCGAAAGCGAGGCTGTGAATTTCATAATCAGCCTCGCTTCGATTTCAATCGAATAATTCAGCGTCTGCCAATGCTGATCCCAGCTGGTCCTTGCCCGACAGGCTAGGAGTGAAGTCAATCGGCCACTCGATCGCGATTGCCGGGTCATCCCAGGCAATGCAGCGCTCGCTGCGAGGTGAGTAGAAGTCGGTGGTCTTGTACAGGAACTCGGCCGTGTCACTCAGGGTGACGAAGCCGTGCGCGAATCCTGGCGGAATCCACAGCTGGTTCTTGTTTTCGGCGGAAAGGACAGCGCCAACCCATTTGCCAAAAGTAGGGGAAGAGCGACGAATATCTACCGCAACGTCGAACACTTCACCCTGAATCACCCGCACCAGTTTACCTTGGGCGTGTGGCGGCATTTGGTAGTGCAGCCCGCGTAATACGCCCTTCACCGAGCGTGAATGATTGTCCTGAACGAACTCGGGGCGCTGGCCGGTGACTTCGCTGAAAATGTTGGCATTGAAGCTTTCGTAGAAGAAGCCACGCTCATCGCCGAACACCTTGGGGGTGAACAGGAAAACGTCGGGGATGGCCAATGGAACCGCGTGCATCAGAACACCTTTTCTTTAAGCAGGTTTTTCAGGTACTGCCCGTAGCCGTTTTTCAGCAACGGTTGAGCCAGACGTTCGAGCTGCTCGGCATCGATCCAGCCGGCGCGATAGCAAATCTCCTCCGGGCAAGCGACCTTGAGGCCTTGGCGGCGCTCCATGGTGGCGATGTACTGACTAGCATCAAGCAGGCTGTCATGGGTGCCAGTGTCCAACCAGGCGTAGCCGCGCCCCATGATCTCGACTTGCAGTTGTTCTTGCTGCAGATAGAGGTTGTTGAGGTCAGTGATTTCCAGCTCGCCACGGGCGGACGGCTTAAGACCTCGGGCCAGGTCGACAACCTGATTGTCGTAGAAATAGAGGCCGGTAACTGCATAGCTGGATTTAGGTACTTTCGGCTTCTCTTCGAGCGAGAGCACGCGGCCACTGTCGTCGAACTCCGCTACACCGTAACGCTCAGGGTCCTGAACGTGGTAGGCGAAAACCGAGGCGCCGGTTTCACGCTGGCCGGCGTTGAGCAGCAGCGACTGGAAATCATGACCGTAGAAAATGTTGTCGCCCAGTACCAGGGCCGACGTATCGTTGCCAATGAAGTCGGCACCGATGGTGAATGCCTGCGCCAATCCGTCCGGGCTTGGCTGCACTGCATAAGAAAGGTTGAGGCCCCACTGGTTGCCGTTACCCAGCAGCTGTTCGAAACGCGGTGTGTCCTGCGGTGTGGAAATGATCAGGATGTCGCGGATACCGGCCAGCAGCAGCGTGCTGAGCGGGTAGTAGATCATCGGTTTGTCATACACCGGCAGCAGCTGTTTCGATACCGACAGTGTGGCTGGATGCAGGCGAGTGCCCGAACCGCCAGCCAGAATAATTCCTTTACGAGCCATGAGAGTCCCTATTACTGAATTTCGTCCAGCATTCGTTGCACGCCTTGCTCCCAAAGCGGCATCTTGAGTTTGAAGGTGCTTTCGAGCTTGTCCAGCGCCAGGCGCGAGTTGCGCGGCCGTGGTGCGGGTACTGGATAGTCCTCGGTGCTGATGGCGCCGACCTGCTCGGCCGAAACTTTCAGCGCAACACCTTTACTGCCAGCGTGAGCCAGCACGAACCGAGCAAAGCCGTGCCAGCTGGTTTCGCCCGCTGCGGCCAGGTGATAGGTACCGGCCAACTGGCTTGCGTCTGCAGCATTGGTGATCTGTCGCAGGATGTGTGCGGTAACATCTGCGATCAGTTCAGCCCCGGTAGGGGCACCAAACTGGTCGGCTACCACATTGAGCGCATCACGCTCGGCAGCCAGACGCAGCATGGTCTTGGCAAAGTTATGACCCCGCGCAGCATACACCCAGCTGGTGCGCAGTACCACGGCGCGGGCGCCGCTGGCCTCGATGGCGCGTTCACCTTCGAGCTTGCTGCGGCCATAGACCGACAATGGACCAGTGGGCGCATCTTCCTGCCAGCAGCTCTGGCCGCTGCCATCGAACACATAGTCCGTGGAGTAGTGAATCAGCCAGGCACCCAATGCAGCAGCCTCGCGTGCCAGCACGCCAGGAGCCTCGGCATTGATCAGTGCTGCCAGCGCCTGTTCGCTTTCTGCCTTGTCCACCGCCGTGTAGGCGGCCGCATTGACGATCACATCGGGGGCTACTTGGCGTACGGTGGCGGCAAGGCCTTCCAGGTCAGCCAGGTCGCCGCAGAGTTCGCCACTGCCCTGGCGGTCCGGTGCGATGACTTCACCCAGCGGGGCCAGAGCGCGCTGTAGTTCCCAGCCTACCTGGCCGTTTTTTCCCAGCAGCAGGATTTTCACGCCTTGTTTGCTCCGTACTGCTGAGCAACCCAGTCACGGTAGCTGCCATCCATGACGCCTTTAACCCACTCCTGGTTGGCCAGGTACCACATTACAGTTTTGCGGATGCCGGTATCGAAGGTCTCAGCAGGCTTCCAGCCCAATTCGCGCTCGATCTTGCGGGCATCGATAGCGTAGCGGCGGTCGTGGCCTGGGCGGTCGGTGACATAGGTAATCAGCTCTGCGTATTGTTCGACCGGTTTGCCAGTCTGCTGATTGATCACCTGGCGCGAGGAGGCAGGGGCAAGCTCATCAAGCAGGCTGCAAAGGGTGCGAACGATGTCGATGTTGGCTTTCTCGTTCCAGCCGCCGATGTTGTAGGTTTCGCCGAAGGTTCCGGCCTCCAGGACGCGGCGGATGCCCGAGCAGTGGTCTTCGACGTACAGCCAGTCGCGGATTTGCTGACCGTCGCCGTATACCGGCAGGGCCTTGCCAGCCAGGGCGTTGACGATCATCAACGGGATCAGCTTTTCTGGGAAGTGGAACGGGCCGTAGTTGTTCGAGCAATTGGTGGTCAGTACAGGCATGCCATAGGTGTGGAAGTACGAGCGCACCAGGTGGTCGCTGGCAGCTTTACTGGCCGAGTAAGGGCTGTTGGGAGCGTATGGAGTGGTTTCGGTGAACGCTGGGTCGTTTGGCCCGAGCGTGCCGTATACCTCGTCGGTGGAGACGTGCAGGAAACGGAAGGCTGCTTTCTCGTCGCCTTCGAGGCTGTTCCAGTGTGCGCGTGCCGCTTCGAGTAGGCGGAAGGTGCCTACAACGTTGGTTTCGACGAACGCTTCGGGACCAGAGATCGAGCGGTCAACGTGGGACTCGGCTGCGAAGTGCACGACCGCGCGGGGACGGTGTTCAGCGAATAGCTGGGCAAGCAGCGCTGCGTCACAGATGTTGCCATGAACAAACTGGTGCTGTGCATTGCCCTCCAGCGACTGTAGGTTGCCCAAGTTGCCTGCGTAGGTAAGCGCATCAAGGTTGACCACGGGTTCGCTGTTATTCGCACACCACTGCAGTGCGAAATTCGAACCGATGAAGCCGGCACCGCCTGTTACAAATATCATAGAAAGCTGCTCTATTTGATCGAAAAATGTTGTCCTAAGCACACCACGCTGAGAAACTTCGCATCAACCTTAGCCAGAAAATCAGCGCGTGGGTGAATTAGACCACCCTGATATGTAAAAATACACACTTGATCGTGAGGTTGTGTTTGTCACCTCAATCGGCCAAGCCGCAGTACGGATCCAACGAAGGACCGCAGCAGAAGGCTCAAGGCTCAAGGTGATGGCGAGCAGTGCAAGCCTGCAGAGGATCAGCAGGCCTAGGCACTAAAGGTGCGTGAATGGCTGTGGGGGCAAGACGCTGATCCGGTGCAAATGGTTCTGAGAGTGTATAGGTAGACATTAAAAGTGCTTGCTAGTTAAGCTCGACTTGCAAGAAAGGGAATTATCCAATTATCCGCTTTTAATGGGTGATAGGAATAAATAGGAACGTCATAGATGTCAGTCAGGGAAAAAGATCAAAGTTTCGAAGGGCAAGCAGGTCTTGAGGTAGTGCCTGGGGCGATTGCGACTCAGCAAAAGGCTGGATCGTATAGAATTGCTTTGGATACCGCATATTATCGCCTCAGTTATGCTGACTTGGCTGAGTTGAGCGATGAGGATCTTGTCAGTCACTGGCATGCATTTGGATATCGAGAAGGGCGGTATGCGTCAGCTTCCCATGCAGCAGGCGATGCTGAACTCGCCAGCGAGAAGTCCGTCGTCGAAACGACAGCAGGGCTGAAGCCGCTTCCACTACAGAGCAAAAAGGTGGAACTGGACTTCTACCTTGCGATGTATCCAGACTTGAAAGCCAATGGCATCACTACACAGCCTCTGGCTGACCTCCATTATCAACGGTTTGGGAAATCTGAAGGTCGTTTTCCTTCTGTTGCAGAATGGGCCGTGAAGAATGACTTACCTGAGCGTTTGATTCCGACCGGCTTCAATATTTCTGCCGTTCTTGAGCGAAGCGCACGGGATGGCTTTGAAATAAGCCCTCAGCGAGTTTTTGATACGCTGTTAGGTAACAATGTCATCCCTCTACCGCTTGACGATACGCCGCACAAGACTCAGGTCGTACTGCTCGGTCTCGGTTCGTACTACCTTGAGTGCCATAAGAAGCAGCAGGGTCGTAACTTGCTTCAAGCCGCGCTCGGCATTGCACCTTCCGCTGAAGCTCTAAATAAATTGGGCTCCAGCTACATGGAGGAAGGGCACGTCAGTATTGCGCTTCGATACTTCGAGGCAGCATCGGATTTGCCTGGTGCATCGATCTGGACGGAGTTTAATTGTGCGCTTTGCTTGAATAGGCTGCATCGCCCAGACGAAGCGATTGAAATGCTCTCCAAAGGCATTTTGCGCAACCCTAATCATCGGGCGCTCTATGATGAGCTCGATCGGTTGGTCGATCAGAAGTGGCAAGACCTGCACGCGGCCATGTTGGTTCGTGTGGACATGCAGGATCGTGATCTTTTGATTCAGGAAGCGTGTGAGGTTGTAAACTTTATCTATCGCGCCTATCTGACCGCCAGCGGTGTGGATGCGTCGAATAGCGACTCCCCCATTCCAACGTTAGGGCCGTTGGGCGATATCAATACCGACCGTGTTCTTATTGTTGGTGATTTCCACGTTCCGCAATGCGTGCGCTATCGAATAGATCAAAAGCTGGAGCAATTGCAGCTGCAGGGTAAGACAGCCACCGCGATAAGCTGGACTGAGCTTCAGTTAAAGCAGAATGAATTGGCGCTGCATGATGTTGTGATATTTTATCGTGTGCCTGCCGTGGTGCAAGTCATCAAGGCCATCGCGCAGGTTAACGCCACCGGAAAACTCAGCCTCTACGAAATTGATGATTTGCTTTTCGTGCCAGAGTATCCGCCTGCCTTGGAAAGTTATGGCGGCTATGTGTCCAATGAGACCTATCGAGAGTTGACTCGAGGGATGGCATTATTCAACGCCGCTGCTCGACTGTGCCGTCATGGTATTGCATCGACAGAGCCGCTAAGGCGCGAGTTGCAAAACCTGGTGCAGGAACGGCGCTGCTGGCTTCACCGGAACGGCTTGGATAGCCTCAATAAAATTCGCACCACTGACAAAGCTGCCAAAAAGCACATTGATATCTTCTACGGAAGTGGTACGCAGGCGCACAATATCGATTTCATTGAACAGGCGTTGCCTGCAATTGAGCGCATATTCAATGATTATTCTGATGTTCGGTTGATTGTGGTCGGATATCTTCGATTGCCGAAGGCGTTTGAACAAGCCTATGAGGGAAGGTATATTCACCTTCCTGCAATTGATAGTGTCCAAGGTTATTGGTCGCTTCTGGAGCAGGCTGATATCAATATTGCCGTGCTGCATGATGATCGCATCAACTCGTGCAAAAGTGAGCTTAAATGGTTTGAAGCAGCGTGCTACGGCATTCCGTCCGTATTGAGCACGACGGAAAACTATAGAGATGTTGTCAAGGATGGTGAGGACGGATACCTGGCAAGCAGTGAAAGTGAGTGGTATTCGGCGCTGAAGCAACTGGTAGGTGATAGCGATCTACGCCTTTCAGTTGGGCAAGCTGCCCAACGTCGTGCAACTTCCGACTATGGTTTGGAGGCGCTAGGGAAATCCCTGAGCAAGAACATTGAGAGTTATGCTGCTGCTAAGCCTGCAGTAAAGAAAAAAGTCGCATTGGTTAACGTGTTCTTCCCTCCCCAGTCAATTGGTGGGGCAACGCGTGTTGTTGCAGATAATTTCTCGACGCTGGTGAAGGATTACGCTGGTCAATTTGACTTGTGTGTATTTACTGCTGATGTGGAGTGCCGCGAAGCGCACAAGCTTACTGTCTATAATCACGAAGGCTGTCGTGTTTATCGCGCGACTACGCTTTGGCGCGAGCATATGGACTGGCACCCGAAAGATCCTGAGATGTATCGTCTTTTCAACGAGTTTCTGGAGTGTGAAAAGCCGGATCTCATACACTTCCATTGTGTCCAGCGTTTAACTGCCTCTATAGTATCGGCTGCAAAAGATAGTGGCGTGCCATACGTTGTAACAGCGCATGACGCTTGGTGGATTTCAGATTTTCAGTTCTTGGTAGACCATAATTCTAAAGTCTATCCGCAAGGGCATCCAGATCTGTATCAAAAGATTGAGTTGCCCACCAATATCAAGCTCGCAGACTCTATCGAGCGTCGTCGCGATCTGAAGGAGTTGTTGCTTGGGGCCGCTGAGGTTCTGACTGTATCCAATGCATTCGCAGAGATTTACAGGGCAAATGGGATTGCTGAGGTGACTGTTACGCCTAATGGAATATCCGATAACGTACAGTGGCAGAATAAAGACACGGCCTACTCCAGTAAAGTAATTTGTGGTCACATTGGCGGAATGTCTGAACACAAGGGGTACTATCTGCTGAAGGAAGCAGTACTTGCATCTCAGCCTAAGAACATAGAGTTTCTTGTCGTTGATCACTCGAAGGAAGAAGGGTACGAACATCATTCGCTATGGGGAGACGTCCCCGTCAAATTTATTGGGCGGGTTAGGCAGGAAGATGTCGTTGATCTTTATCGTCAAATTGATGTTCTCTTTGCGCCTTCAACTTGGCCAGAGAGTTTTGGTCTTGTAACTCGAGAAGCCGTAGCTTGCGGTTGCTGGGTGGTTGCCAGTGATTTAGGCGGGATAGGTGAAGACATTGCTGAGGGGGTCAACGGTTACATTATTTCACCCACTGAAGCTGGGATTGTTAAAGTCCTGAGAGAAATAGATGGGGAAGTGGTTGTCCATAAGAAAACGTCCAGTGAAGTGGTTAGGAAAACTGCCGCTGATCAAGTCCGATTGCTGAGCAATATTTATGCAGTTTGGTCTGGAGATAGGGTTGAGAGTGGATTAAAGCAATGAAACACTTGCTGGTTGCTTTATCTGGATTTAGAAGGTTGTAAGAATTAAATAGTCGAATTTTGGAATATGGCTCTAGATTGATTTCTAGAGCCTTTTTTTGAGGGTGTTTGGTTGGCTAAATGGTGCTAAAAGTGCGTATTTATTTTTGTGTATAATTGTTGCGTTCGAGCGTAAGTTGCGTGGATTTACTTGTAGTTGTGTCGCCTCAATCACTGATTTGCTTGAGGGTTGATTAAATCTGTAAGGTAGGGGGTGTTGGTTATATTGTATTCATTACACCATTGCTCCCAATTTTGCACTTCTGACCAGGCGCTGATGAATGTGAAGTCCATGTTCGCGCTTTTGGCAGCTTGGTAGTCATATTTGCTGTCTCCCAAGAATAGAGAGTTTGGCTTGATGTTGAGTTTTCTTTCTTCGCGTTCTAAAATTTCTTCTTTGGCGTCAGGGCTTCCAAAAATCCCGCCGTCAAACATATCTGCGATATTGCGCTGTTTAAATATTGAGCGCAGTTCATTCTGGTCGCCACCAGAAACTATTAGCCAATTTGCATGTGCTGTTTGCTCGCGAAGATTGAAAAGGGCAGGCGAGATTTCGCAGCTTAGTAAGCCTTCCTGGACATGGTTTGCGTAATCGGAAAGCAGGGTGTCAACAATGTCGTTATTGGCTTGTTGTGGGATTATATGTTCTAGGAAATAGGAGAACTTTTTATAGCGAGATATACCGCCGTTTTCAACATGGTACCTCGCTAGCGCCTCGGCAGCTTGCTTTCCATAGGGGAGAGCAGCTTGGTAAAAGGCTTGAGTTTTTACTTTGTTGGAGTTGAGCACAACTCCGTCACAGTCGAATACCAAAGTGGAATAGCTGAAGAGATCGAGTTTGCGGATAGTCATACCTTTGCCAGTCCTTTCTCGATTAGGCATTCAGCGACCGTGAAGTCCTCAGGCCAGTCGATGTCATGGCTCACGAGTTTGTCAAGTGGGTAAAGGTAGGGCTTCTGCCCGATACGATCATCTAAAGTGCTGTAAATTTCAGTGCTAGCAATGAAGGCTCCACTATTTATCTCATGGATGGCCTCGAGCGTCTGGGTTCTAGGCCACTTTTCAACATTTCTGTCATAATTAAGAGGCTGCTGCTGATTCCACAAGAAGCTGTGAATAAGTGTTGTCGTCATTAGCGAGTCATAACCTTCGTTAATCTTCTTGTAATAAAGGGAAATAATCTCGTTGTAGCGATCAGCGGTTAAGAAGGGTGAGGTGACATGCGTCCAGAGTATGTTGCCTTCTTGGATTAGCGACGCCGCATGCGCTACGAGTTCATCTGTGCTTGTGCTGCTTGAAGACAGTGCGTCGGATCTTTTGTGAAGTTTGATCTTGTCGCACTTCAGCGAAGATGCATATTCAAGAATGCAGTCGTCATTGGTGCTTAGCATGATTTCGTCGATGCTACTCGACTCGATCAGTTGCTTAAGTTTTATTTCGATCAAACCAAACTTAAACCCTGCAAAAGGTTTAATATTTTTTTGCGGAATGCGCTCGCTTCCCTTTCTGCAGGGTAAGAAGCAAGTCAGCTTTTGTTTGTTCATTTAACAGGTCCGTAGATGCTTTGGCACTTGATGTCGTAGCGCGTTGGGGTCAGGCAGAGCAGAGGGGTGCTGCCTGGTGTAGCTTGGTACTTCTTGAGCAAGTTATTGGTGTCGGCGTTGCGCGGGTCTTCGCCGATGTATCCATCAAAGCCTGCCATCATAATCCGCTTTGCCTTACCGGAAGCAGCTACGGCCAGCGCATAAGCAACCACCAGTGAGGTCGGAATGGTGCAGTGCGTATCCTCGAAAGAGAATTTCTCGCTTTGTACATTCAGCCCATAGTCAAAAATATTCTTGCTTCTCAGCGCATCCTGTACATCGGCTGGGAGCATTGAGAACGGTGTGATTAGCGGTTGCGGCAGGTTGATATGGGCTTCACAGTCTGCAAGCAATCGCACGGGGTGGCAGGCTACCCTCACATCGATAAGCTCAGCTGCAATCGAGCTTTGTGTGTTCAATGCCACGACCAATGGCTTATGTTCGGTAATGAACTGCTCCAATGCTTGCCGGTGTGCAGCAACACCCGGTCCAGTACCCAGCAGCAGTACCTCCTTTTCCAAGAAAAGGCTTTGAGGTTGCCAATTTCCAGTCGGGTTGCCCTGGTAGAAATGCCTGGCAGCGTCTAATGTGTTTTCGCTGTATTTCTTTCCACCCTCTTTTCGAAGATGCTCAATGACAGCGAGAATATCTTCTTCCCCGAAGCGGGAGTCACTGAGCATTTGCTGGATATAAGTAGGGTGAATGCCGTACTTGCCAGCGAGGTAGTAATATGGATTGGTGCCCCAGCCATATTCTGCTTGCATGGGCTTAAAGTGTTCGCGAAGCAGTTGCATCAAAGGAATGAAGTTCGATGCTTTTTTCTCGCGTGCAGCGATCTCGATTGCCAGTTCTTCTGTGCGAGCATTCCCTGGCCCTCTGCCCATCCCGGTCACTGTCGAATCAAGCCAGGTGACACCTTCATCCATCGCGCGCAGTGAGTTGGACAATGCAAGGCCCAAGTTATCATGGGTATGGATTCCGAGCGGGCCACTCCACTCACTCTTGATCCAATTAATGATTTCAGCAACGTCGTTCGGCGACATGCTGCCCATGCTGTCCGCAAAGTAAAGAACGTCCAGTGGGAAGCCGGTCGCAAGTTTTGCCAGTGACTTGATTTCGCTTTCTGAGCAGTTAGCTACCTGCATCAGGTTAAAGCCGACTTGATAACCGCGCTCTTTCAGCCAGTTAGAGGCTGGCAGCGCATCGGCGAACTCGTGGACGTGGCATGCAATACGTACCAGATCAACAGGCGATTCATCTGCTTTAACAGGGAATAATAGGCTCAGCGCGTGCTGAAGCGGAAGCTGGCCGACCAGTTCGCTAGCATTCACCATCACACCGACAGTAAAGCAGGGTGGAATAGCCAGGGTGCGGAGGAAATTATCAGTTGTGTAAGCGCACGCGCCGCTGAATTTATTATTTTTCAGGGAGCGGAGCCCCAGCTCAATAGTGTGGATACCTGCGGCTTGCATGGCGGCGATGTACTGCGCTACCAGTGTTTCGGAGAAATTCCAGTTGTTGTAATAGCCACCGTCTCGTAGCGTGCAATCCAAATGCTTCATTTATGATCCGTCCATTTTGAGGTGGTTAATATCTGACCGGTTCAAGGCTGTCAGCTAGTGGCTGACAGATTCCATGGGTCGGCTAATTTTTTGATCTTTAGACGTTGTATCTGGCTTCGTGACTGAGGGGTTGTTGAGCCGCTGGCCAGCGCGCTGCGGTGGTAATGCGATCCCACCATAAGGACCAGTCAAGTAATCGAGGCTAAGTGCGGGGTGATAATTAAGGTCTGTTTGAGTGGCGCCCCAGCGCTTAATGAAATTCTCTTGCTCGCGTTGAGCGCGTGCTTTTTTTTCCGCAGTGAGATCTTTGCCTCGGCTGGCTGACTCGGCATGAATCAGCTGCGCAAATGCACTCCAAAGCAAGTGCATCCCTCGTTGCTGAATTCGCAAACACAGGTCCACATCATTGAATGCCACGGGAAACGCACGCTCATCCAGCCCGCCGACATCATCGAACACCGATTTGCGCAGCAACAAGCAAGCTGCAGTCACGGCGCTTTGCCTGCGGCTGATCTGGTTCATCCCAAGGTATCCAGCATCGTGCTGTTCCAGGTTGTTACCTGTATGTGCAGCGAGGCCATTGATCCCCACAACCACGCCACCGTGCTGCACCATACGGTTTGGCCACAGCAGTTTCGCCCCCACTGCGCCAACATTCGGGCGGAGCAACTGAGCAACCATTTCCTTGAGCCACCCGCCGTCGATGATCTCGATATCGTTGTTCACCAGGCCAATCAGCTCGCCCGTCGCAATGCTGGCAGCGCGATTGTTGATGGTCGAATAGTTGAACGGGTAGGGATGGTGCAGAAGGGTCACGCCCCGCGCCTTGATGTCCTCGAAATAGGCCAGGGTCGCGGGATCGCTGGACTGGTTGTCGACAACGATGATTTCCAGGTTGGGATAGTCGGTGTCGTTCAGTAGCCCTTCGATGCAGGCATGCAATAGCTTGTACTGATCCCGAGTCGGCACGATCAGGCTCACGCGTGGCAATTGTTCAGGCAGCGGCCAGTGGGCTCTGAGGAGTGCCGGGTAACCCGCCACGCGACTCACCGAAGCTCCCGATGCCAGCGCCTCGCACAACCACTCCACCGCGCGCAGCCGTTGCAGCGACGGCTCTGCCTGCTCCGGGCTGGCCGGTGCATGGTGGGCTCGGTGGTAAAGCACGCGAGGCAAGTGAGCTACCGTTTCGTCGCTGTTCTGAGTGGCCAAGGCCACGCCTGCAATCAGCTCGTGCCAGTCAACGGATGCTTGATCACCTCGGGCGCTCAGCAGTGCAATGGCTGTTTCTATCATGCTCGCGCCAAAGATCGCACCCGGCGTGAAGATATCGGCCCCGATGAACAGGTCGATATCCCACACTGGTTTCAGCCAGGGCAGGCTGCGCTCGCCTTGAGGGCCGTCCCGGTCACAATCGGCAAATGCCCACGCACTGCCATCATCGAGCAATGCGCTAAGGTGAGGCAGGGCATGGGGTGCCAGGCGATCACCGGCATGCAGCGGCAAGATGCGATCACAGCCTGCCGCCAGCAGTTGAGCAATCCCCGGTGTCAGGTCTGCCGAGGGTGCGATGGCCAATGTATGAACGTCTTCACGATTACCGCCGAGGCTCGTCAGGCTGATTTGCTCCAGGGCTTCTTCACCTTCGCTGATCAGCAACAGGCCGAGCTTGCCTTGCAGGGCAGGGGAGTCCTTTTCATCCAGACGCTGAAACGCCTCGAACCACTGGGGGTAGCTCTCCCAGCCAGCACTTTTCGGCAGGCGCAGACTTTGCTCGTTGGCGACTGCGCTGAGCAGCTCCAGTGTTGCGGCATCCTGCGTCGAGTCAAGCTGCTTGATCAGGCCCTCCACACCCTCTGGCCAGCAGCGCAGGCGGATGGGGCTGCCCGCGAGTGGCTGCCCCAGGTCATTGACCACATCCAGCACATGCATTTTGCCGTCAGCCAGCTCCCAGGGCAGGTCGATCGCAAATCCGTGGTCGCTGGTAGCTCTGTATGCGAGGGCCTGGTTGTGCACGTTGCACGTGGCCTGGCTGATGACCTGGTTACCTTCACGCACGGTCACTTGCACATGGCGGCGCGGAGCCTGTGGGTCCCAGCACCAGCCGCCGACCCGCAGGCCGCCGGTGTGCCACACCTGTGACGCAACGGACGCAGTGTCCTGACTTGGCGTGGTGGGCAGTAGTACCTGGCCATCGAGAGAAACCGCCTGGTTGGCGATCTGCGCGGTGATGACGCGTGCTTCATCAAGCCAGCTCTGGCGCAGCTGCACGACAAACCCGTGGAACTGGTCGCCGGCCGGCGCTTGCGGCTCGTACTGGTCGGCGCGGGCGAGCGCGACACTGGCGCCATCGACGAACACCTCGATGATCAGGCGTTGTTCCGGCTGTGCATTATCCATGGCCCAGCCATGTAGCACGTCACCCTCCAAGCCGAGGATGGCGCCACTGAAGGCAGGAGAGATGACGGGCTGCTGAGCCGCCTGTGGTTGGTCCAGGAGGTGTTGGGTCATCGGTCCGGGCTCGGTGAAAAAGGCAAAGAGGTGTGGGGGGATGCGCCGGCTTCGCTTGCCAGCAGGCCACAATCAGCGAAGAGTGGCTGGGCCAGTTCTTCCGCGAGGGCCGGTGCATGCCAGCCGCTGCCAGGGTTCTCGACGAGGCTCAGTACGGCTTCGCAGCCAGCTGCCTGGGCGCATTCGGCCAGGCTGAAGTCATGGACTTCAGGAAGCTCGTGTACGGTTCCGATGGCTCTCAATTGTTTAAGCCAAGGGCTGTCGCTCCGTGCCAGCAAACGAATGGGCAGTTGCTCGCGCCTGATGTGCCTGGCGAGCTTTAGCCAGCGCTGGGCGGTGTCAGGATTACGCAGGTTGTCGCCAATCAGCAGTACCTTTGGTGTTACGGCAGGTGCAATGCTGCGAGTCGAATTTGTTTGTGCGAGCAGATGGGCACCAGGCAAGGCCCTGGCATAGCTTTGCTGAAGTGCCTGCCAAGGCAGCTGCACGCTGGTGGCTTCCCGGGCAAAGCGCTGCCAGTCGTAGTCACCTTGCAGGTTGAGCAGGTGGTCGTCGTGGCAGAGGATGCAGTACGGGATGTCCAGCAGGGAAGGGAGGTCGCACAAGGCCATCGGGCAGCCCGCCAATTGCTGGAACACCAGGTTCTGAACCGGCAAATTTCGTAGGCATTCGACCAAACGGGTGAGGTCGCTCGGCAGCTCGAACTCCAGGTTCAGCGTCAGTGGCTTCAGGGGTGCGCGCAGCACTGCCCACTCGCGATGGCTATCGCGGTGGTAGCTCAGGCTGAAGTCGGCGTCGCTGTTCGAACCGTCATGGATGTACAGGGCCTTGTCGGCCCCAGCTGGCCAGCAAGCGTTCTGTTCGTTTGCCGACTTGTTGGCCAGGTGCTTGAGGCGCGCCTGTTGCAGCGCTTGCCGGGCCGGCTTGATCGGGTCACGCAGGGTGAAGGCGTTGTACCGCGCCGAGGCATCCGGGTAGCGTTTGCGCAAAATGGCATTGTTGTGCGCCACGCGCATGATCTTTTCGGCACCGAACGAGATGCCGCCCTGGTGCGCAACAAACACATTCGGCGCCCCCATGTGCCGCCAGCCATGCTCGCGAGCGCGCAGGCACCAGTCGGTTTCTTCGCCATAGCCACGCGACAGGTGCACCTCGTCCAGGTAGCCCGCCTCATCCAGCGCGGCGCGCCTGATGTACAGGCAGAAGCCACAGCCGGTCTCGATCTCCATTGGTGGGCTGTTCACCTGGCGGGCTAGCTCGTCCAGCTCGGCCTGCGCCTTGGCGCTGGGCATGTCATGGCACACCTGGCTCTGCGGGAAGCTCATCAGCTCGCCGTTGTTGGTGAAGGGCGTGACCGAGGCGATGTCTTCGGCGCTATAGGCCACCTGGCGCAGGCGGTCGAGCCAGGCGCCGTGCACGCGGGTGTCGGCGTTCAGCCACACCACGTCCTTGTTCGGGCTCAGGGCCATGGCGCGGTTCATGGTGCGGATGAAGCCGAGGTTCACGGCGTTCTGCACCAGGGTGATCTTGCCTTTGGCCGCCAGCACCTTCAGCGCCTTGGTCAGCTTGGGCTGTGGCGAGGCATCATCGACCACCACCAGGCGGTGGGGCGTGCGGTTGAGCTTGCGGGCTTCAAGGGCGCTGTTGATGCACTCAAGGGTTTCTTCAAGGCCGTCATAAACCGGGATCAGTACATCAACCGGTTGTTCCAGGCCGCCACCGCCTGCAGCAGGCGGCGGCACCAGGGCAGGCATGGCGTACACCGGGCTACCGTGCAGTGGCGAGCCATCGGCGAAGCGAACGTGCACGGCGGCTGTCGGGTTGGGCACGCTGATACGGATGCCGCCATGGGTGGCAGGCAGGCCGGCCGCGCTCAGCAGCGGGTGAGGGGCGCTGGCTGTAGTTGAGACTCTGGCACCGTTGGCCTCCAGCAGCAGGGCGACTGGCGTTTGCAGGTTGCGCAGGTCGATGGCCCAGCCATGGATTTCCCGGCGTTCCTCGATGTAGCGCATGACGCCGACCGTAGTGAGGGGGTCGGTTTGTGCGGCCAGCAGCTTGAGGACCAGGGCCAGTTCCTTGCCTGAGGTGATCTCCGGCAGGTTGGCGAGGATCGTCCTGCGCAGTTCGGCGGGCGCTTGCGCCTGGCTGCGGGCCTCCCACAGGGTCATGCGAATGGCCGCTTCGTTGGGCTGTTTGCGCCACGCCGTGGTCAGGTATTTGCAGGCCAGGGCACTGTGCCCCTGGGCCAGCAGGCTGCGGCCGATCAGGGCATGGATGTCGGCGCGCTCGGGCAGGGCCCGGGCGGCATTGCTGAAAAACAAAAAGGCCAGCTCAGGCGCCTGCGGCAGGGCCGCGATGCCTTTCCATACTTGGGCTTCCGGCCGGTACTCGGCGGTTTGCAAGGCGCGCTCGAGTGCGGCGGCCGCCAGGTCATGCGCATTGGCCTGCCGGTGGCGGTGGAAGATGTCCATGAGCGTTTCGCGCCCATGGTCAAGAATTCTGGACATAAGCTTGGCTTGGCTACAAAAAATAAAAAGAGGGGCGACCCGGGAGTCGCCCCTTTGGCATACACCCGGCCTTGCGGCCGGGCATACGCTTCGCTACGGCAGTGCTAGTTACACCTGGCCGTGCAGCACAACGACGTTGTCGTTGTGAGCTTCGCCTTCGGAGGAACCAACGATGCCCAGAGCGACGTCAGCGTGGGAAGCACCGGCTTCCAGCTGAGCGGTCCAGTGCGCCTTACCGGCGTCGTCCGCACCGCGGCCCAGAGCCGACTGGTACAGCGAGTCGATGAAGTCGCTATCGGACTTGTTGCCAGCCTCTTCCGAACCGACGATTGCCTTGGCAACGTCTGCGCGGCTGGTGCCGTTAACGAGTGCCGATACCCAGCCCTGCAGGCCGCCAGCGTCAACTTCGCGACCCAGCACATTGCTGTACAGGCTCGAGACGAACTCGCTGTTGCTAGCGTCCAGGTTCTGCGCTTCAGCCGAAGTGGCGATGCTCGCGGCCACATCGGCCAGGCTGCCACCGTTGGCCAGCACGGCTTGCCATGCGGCCAGGCCGTCAGCTTCAGCACCGCGGCCCAGCAGCGCCTGGTACAGCTCGTTCAGGGAAGCAGTGTTGGCTGCGCCTGCGAACTCGTTGGAGTTCAGGAAGCTGTTGGCGATGTCGGTCAGCGAAGTGCCGCCGTTGACTTGCGACACGTAGTGCTGCGCACCACCCAGGTCGGCGTCGCGGCCCAGGATGCCTTGGAACAGGCGCAGGGCGTCTGCTTCAGCTTCGCTGTGAGCCAGGGCAACGGTACCACCGCCAACGAAGGTCAGGAACTCAGCGTTGCTGATCTGGGCAGTTTGGTTGCCAGTCAGGTTAACGTTGAAGTTGTTGCCAACGGCGAAGTTGTAGTCGCCGCGTGCGCCGTCCAGCTGGACAACGTCGAAGCCTTCACCGGTGTCAACCACGTCAGCGTGGTTGCTGCCGCTGAGGATCACGGTGTCGGTGCCCGAACCGGTCTTCACGTAGTTGTTGCCTTCGCCAGCGATAACGGTGTTGTTGCCGTTGCCGGTGATGATGGTGTCGTTACCAGCGCCAGCATCGATGATCACGTTCTGATCGCCAGCAACGGTGATCACGTCATCGCCGATACCGGTGGTGATGATCTGGTCAGCTTGAGCGGTAGCGGCCAGAGTGGCGGCTTGAGCGGCTGGAGTCGGAACGTTGACAACCAGGTTGGCTTCGCTGTCCAGGATGAAGACATTGGCGCCAGCAGCTGCGGCCTGGGTCAGGTCGACAGTTACTTGGTCATTCTTCTCGCCTACGACGGTGCCAGTCACTACGTTGGCAGTGCCGCTTTCTGGCAGAACCAGGTTCACGCCATCGAAGGTTGCGAGGTTGACGGTCGCGTTTTCAGCGTCCAGGCCCAGCAGCGAGCTGATGGCGTCGACAGTGGTGGCCGACAGGGAGGAGGCTGCCAGGTGGTCTTGCAGTTCCGAGACGGGGTTATCGTATTGCATTGTGTATTCCTGTTACTTCAAGCCAGTTGGCTTGCTGCACTGATTTTCTGCGGTTGCGCAGAGTGTTCCCACGGAGACTTAGAGCGGGCAGCGTTCATCTTCGTAACGGGAGTAACGGCGATATGCAGCGCCACCAACGGCTCGGTGCCGGTGGGGCCATGCATCATCTGATTGGAGACCAGGCGCTGCGGCTCGGCGTTGCCGAACACGATGTGGCCTGTGAGTTCGTAGCGTTTGCGCTGTGGCCCGACCAGGCTGAAGCCGGTGCAGATCAGCGGCAGGCCCTCGCCACGCACGCCGACGAAGGTGCCGGTGGATACGTTGCGGCTAGGGCCGGAGCCGGCGACCATGCAGGTGTAGAGCAGGTCGACGCCGGCCGGCTTGTTCGGCCAGTTGATGGCAAAGCTCTCGATGAATTCGTCGCTGTTGGGGGTGCCGACCCAGCCTTCGCTGGACACCACCTCACCTGAGCGCTGCAGGTGTGCGGTCAGCTCGAAAGGCGTTGGTGCTGTGCTGCTGGCAATGGCCGGGGCTGGCTCGGCGCTGGCCACCACGGCAAAGGTGCGCATGATGGCAGGGGAGGTGTCGATACGGTCAATGCGCAGGTCGATGGGATCGATCACATCGTCGAACATGTGGTATTCGGTGATCAGGACGGTGGTGACGCCACCCTTGACCCGCGCCACGATGGTGTCGCCGAGCTTGGTCAGCATGTTCTTGCTGACGCCTTCGGCCGGGAAGAAGTCGATGGAGCCTTTACCCAGGGGCGCTTGCTGCAAGGCAATGCACACGGGCTTGTCGGCCGGGGGCTGCGAGGCGTACCGGAAGATGTACATGCCGGGCTCGAGCAACGTCACCCGCGAACTGATCTTCAGACCGTCAAGCGGTTGCGAAGGCATAGACATGGCTTTGTTAAGCTCCTTTTACATACAACACTGGCAGCTAACTTGCTCAAACCTGTGCGTAACCAATACGGCCAGTGATGGCTCCCTGCGAGCCGCGAAGATGCAGCGGTGAGAAAAGCTTGTCAACCGCGATGGTTAAAAAAAATTTCATTAAAAAACCGAACTAAATCGTCTTAGGCGCGTCGCTGCTGGGTTGCAAGGGCATAACGGCGGCGCTCGCCAAGTCATCTGTATGACATGAAAAAAACAGCAGAATCATGATATTGGAACGATCGTTTTGATGTTCGTCAATATTTAGGCTTGTTGGGGTGTCGAAAAGGTCAGGAGGCTCGGCCACAGGTGCCATCCGTCGGGTTTTACTCGGCGTTTGGTGGCAATGTGATGCGTAACTTTCAGGCAGTTGCTCTTTACGATGGCTGCGGATTGCTGCAGTTTTTCGAGGTCGGCAACGATTTCATGAAAGTGTCAACTAGCCGGCATTTTCTCGGTTGTCCGATCGCCCGGAGCCGACCAAGGCACGCCGTAGACGCAAGTGGGTGTTACACTGCCCGCCGCTTTCGCCTTCCTCGCGTATGGATACCATGAGTTCACTATCCGAAAATAACCTGCAGTCCGCCCTCAAAGCCTGCAAAAGCAGCTTCCTTTCGGTCGGTTTCTTCAGCTTCTTCGTCAATGCCCTGATGCTGGTGCCCACCTTCTTCATGATCCAGGTGTCGGGCCGCGTCGTGCCGTCCAGCAGTACCTCCACCTTGCTCATGCTGACTTTGATCCTGACGGTACTTGTGGCGACCATGGGGGCGTTGGAGTGGGTGCGCTCGCGCATCATGGTGCGCATCAGCAACCGCCTCGATGTGATGCTCAGTCGTGACGTTTATCGTGCCAGTTTCAAGCGTGCGCTCAACAGCGGTGGAGGCGATGCCACGGCGCAGTCGCTCAACGACCTGACGTCGCTGCGCCAATTCTTCACCGGCTCGGGGCTGTTTGCCTTCTTCGACGCACCTTGGTTTCCGATCTACACCGCCGTGATGTTCCTGTTCCACCCATGGTTTGGATGCATGACCGTGGCGTGTGGTCTCGTGCTCGCCGGGCTGGCCGTGGTCAATCATCGGGTGACGGGTAAGGCGTTGTCGACCGCGAACAAAGAGAACGTTGCCTCCAACATGATAACCACCAAGACACTGCGCAATGCGGAAGTGATCGAGTCGATGGGCATGCTGGAAACCCTGATGAATCGCTGGGCCAAGCGTCAGCGCAACATCATGTTGCTGCAATCCGAGGCGAGCGACAAAGGCGGGATCGTCAGCTCTGCTTCAAAAACGTTCCGCATCCTGTCGCAGTCATTCATGCTGGCCATTGGCGCTTACCTGGTAGTCACTCACGAAATCAACCCAGGGCTGCTGATGGCTGGTTCGCTGTTGTTGGGGAGAGCGCTCTCACCGATAGACCAGATAATCTCCAGCTGGAAGGGCTTCGTTGCCGCGAAGGTCCAGTACGACCGCCTGAACAAAGTCATGGACGACCTGAAAAAAGAGCCCGAGCGTATGCCATTGCCCGCGCCGGAAGGTCACATTCAGGTGGAGAACCTGATCCTCGCGCCGCCCGGCGCCAAAGCCCCAGTCCTGCGTAGCATCAACTTTGTCGCCCCTGCCGGTTCCATCGTTGGTATCGTCGGGCCAAGCGCCGCCGGCAAGTCCACCCTGGTCCGCGGTCTTATGGGTATCTGGCCGCCCCAACACGGCGTCGTTCGCCTCGATGGCGCCGATATCGCCAGTTGGGACAAACAAGCCCTTGGCCCGTACGTGGGCTACCTGCCCCAGGACATCGAACTGTTCGAAGGCAGTATCAGCGAGAACATCGCCCGATTCGACAAGGTCGACCCGGAGAAAGTTGTGCAGGCTGCGCAAATGGCCGGCGTGCACGAAATGATCCTGATGCTGCCCGATGGCTACGACACGGTCATAGGCAGCGACGGCATCAACCTTTCCGGCGGTCAGCGCCAGCGCATCGGGCTGGCCCGGGCGCTCTATGGCAATCCGCGGCTGATCGTGCTCGACGAGCCCAACTCAAACCTCGACGACATCGGCGAGCGTGCGCTGGGCGTGGCGCTGCAGAAGCTGAAGGAAACCGGCGCCACGGTGTTCATCGTGTCGCATCGGCCGAACATTCTTACGCGCCTCGACCGTATCCTGGTCATGGCCGGTGGCACCATCTCGCTGTACGGCGAGCGCGACCGCGTCATCGCCGAGCTTGCGGCGCAACAGGCCAAGGCCCAGCAGCGCGTTGCCCAGCCCGCCGCAGCCGCCGCACCTCACCCGGTTCCCCCGGCGGCCGCCGCCGCTGCGCCAGCAGTCACCAGCAGCACTGGCGCGTAAAAGGATTTTCAGATGAGCAGTAAAGCGATCACCACGTTCGACCACAATTTTGATGACTTGCCCATTTCTGATCGCGGTATCCGCCGCATCGGCCTGACCATTGTCTTCGTCACCTTTGGCATCTTCGGCACCTGGGCGGCGGTCGCGCCGCTGAGCAACTCCGTGCATGGTTCCGGCACAGTCACCGTGCAGAATTACCGCAAGACTGTTCAGCACCTGGAAGGCGGCATCGTCAAAGAGCTGCATGCCCGCGACGGCGATCTGGTGAAGAAGGGCGACCCACTGATTGTGCTGGACGAAAGCCAGCTGAGTTCCGAATACGAGTCCACCCGCAACCAGCTGATCGTCGCTCGCTATAAAGAAGCGCGCCTGCGCGCCGAGCGCGATGGCCTGCCGGCGATTCCCGGCGTGACCATGGAGGGCACCGATTCG
Source organism: Pseudomonas sp. SMN11 (assembly GCF_052041945.1). Classification (NCBI taxonomy): domain Bacteria; kingdom Pseudomonadati; phylum Pseudomonadota; class Gammaproteobacteria; order Pseudomonadales; family Pseudomonadaceae; genus Pseudomonas; species Pseudomonas sp. SMN11. The sequence goes on from NZ_JBKGGW010000014.1 coordinate 64,376, forward strand.
GACCGTGCCAACGAGGCGTTGGTCGGTGAGCAGCAGGTGTTCAGGGCCCGACGTGACTCCTTGCAGGGCGAGATCTCGGTCAACCGCGAACGCATCGAGCAGATGAAGCAGCAGATCGCCGGCCTCAACGACATGATCCGCACCAAGACTGGCCTGGAGAAGTCCTACAGTGGTGAGATCAAGCAACTGAAGGAACTGCTCGCCGAAGGTTTCGTTGACAACCAGCGTCTGCTCGAGCAAGAGCGCAAGCTGGACATGCTCAAGACCGAGGTCGCCGACCATGAGTCGAGCATCACCAAGACCAAGCTGCAGATCGGTGAGACCGAGCTGCAGATCGTGCAGTTGAAAAAGAAGTTCGACGCGGACGTGGCCAACGAACTGGCCGATACCCAGGCCAAGGTATTCGACCTGCAGGAAAAGGAAGCAGCCCTGCGTGACCGCCTGTCGCGGGTGGTGATTCGTGCGCCCGAAAGCGGCATGGTGCTGGACATGAAGGTGCACACCATCGGCGGTGTGGTCAGTGCGGCCACGCCGTTGCTAGACATCGTTCCGGCTTCATCGGAGCTGGTGATCGAAGCCAAAGTGGCGACCAAAGACATCGACCGCCTGGAGCTGGGCAAGACGGCAGACATCCGTTTCAGTGCATTCAACCAGGCCACTACCCCGGTGATCGAAGGCACCCTGACCCGTATTTCGGCGGACAGCCTCACTGAAGAGCGTACTGGCGATCAGTATTACCTCGTTCGCGTCAATGTCACCGAAGACGGCATGAAAAAGCTCGGCAACCGCAAGCTGCAACCCGGCATGCCGGCTGAAGTCCTCATCAACGCAGGCGACCGCACCATGTTGCAGTACCTGCTGAAACCGGCGCGAAACATGTTTGCCGAATCGCTGATCGAGGAATGATTGTGCTGCGTTTGCTACCCGGTGTACTGATGTGCATGGCCGCCTGGCAGGCGGTGGCGGTTGAGAACCAAGGCTCCAAAGGGGTGTCGGCGTCAACCTACGCGCTGGATCTCGCGGGCCTGTATCGTGAAGCCCGGCTTGAGGACCCGCGTGTGCTGATCGGCTACGCCCGTGCGCGCTCGGCCGCCGAGAGGCAACGTGAAGCCTTTGGCCAGTTGCTGCCGCAGGTGTCTGCCAATGCCAACTCCAGCCGCGTGTTGCGCAAGAACGAAACCGCGCGTGACATCTACAACAACGAAAACTACTCGCTCAGCCTCACCCAGTACCTGTACAACAAACCGGCCTGGGAGCGTTACCAGAAGGCCAAGAGCGTCAAGGCGCAGCAGAGCCAGCAGGCTGAGGACACCCTGGCCGAGGCCACTGTCGATCTTGCCAAGCGCTATTTCATTGCCTTGGCGGCAGACGATGAACTGGCTTTGGTGCAGGCTGAGCGCCGCGCCACGCAGAAAAACCTCGACCGCGTCAGCATGATGTTCGACCGGCAGATGGCCAAGATCACCGACAAACTCGACATGCAGGCTCGGGTGGATGCCCTGGCGGCGCAGGAGGTCGATGCGCGCAATCAGGTGCAAGTGAGCCGCGAGGCCCTGGCCGAAATCGTCGGCCGGCCGGTAACCGAGCCGCTGAGCCGGGTGCGCAACGATGTGGCCCTGCAGGCGCCGACCCGGCCGCTGCAGAGCTGGGTTACCCAGGCGGTGGAAACCAACCCGATGCTCAAGGCGTCCCAGAGCGGCGCCGAGGCGGCGAACGCGGCGGTGCGCGAGGGCAAGGGTGAGCATTACCCGCAACTGGGCCTGAGCCTGAGCGCGCAGCAGAGCGACCAGGGTTACGACAATACCCAGGCGCCGCGCAGCGATAGCTATGTGGCCTCGCTGGGATTGAAGATCCCGATCTACAGCGGTGGTTCCACTTCGGCCCGGGTGCGCGGTTTGTATGACGACCAGCTGGCGGCCGAAGAGCAGGCCGAAGGTATCCGTCGGCAGGTGGTCAAGGAAACCACCACGGCCTACCTCACCGCTCAGTCCAGCGTCGAGAAGATCCGCGCCAACCGCAATGCCTTGTCCTCGGCGCAGAAGTCGAGCGTGGCGGCGCAGAAGGCCTTTACCTTCGGCGTGGTCAACGCAGTGGATGTGCTGACGGCCGTGCAAAACGAGTTCAAGGCCCGCCGTGACCTGCTGAAGTCGCAATACGACTTCATCACCAATCTGTTCCTGCTTAACCGCTGGGCGGGTGAGTTGAATCAGGACAGTGTCGATCACGTCAACGTATGGCTGAGTCCGGTGCCGGAGACCAGTTTGCCAGGCGGTGATGTAGCATTGCTGGATGCAGGGCGCTGATTGGGCTTGGCGGGGGAGGCGGCGCCTGCGAGATCGAGCGCTGCCCCAATCCCACCCAGCATTTCAGAATTTTCCTACAATCATTCCGCTGGAATCGCCCGATTCCAGAATTTATCCTGCGCCCCCCTGTCGAATGGCGTCCGGTTGCTGCTGAAAACCCTCGCTCGTACCCTGTGCAGATGGCTTTTCTACCTGGTGGCGCGCGGCCGCTTTTTCCGAGTCGAGTACGCTGCCCAACAGATGTATACTCCGTCATCGAACCTTAACGCGCGAGGCAGGAATCGCCCGCGCCGGTCTGACAAACACACATGCCCGCACGGCACTATCGGAGTTGGTTAAGTCGCATGAAAGCAATCGTCACTGGGATCACTGGTCAAGACGGCGCCTACCTGGCGGAACTGCTGCTGGAGAAGGGCTACACCGTCTACGGCACCTACCGGCGCACCAGCTCGGTCAATTTCTGGCGCATCGAGGAGTTGGGCATCCACACCAACCCTAACCTGCACCTGGTCGAGTACGACCTCACCGACCTGTCGGCCAGCATCCGTCTGCTGCAGACCACCGAAGCCACCGAGGTCTACAACCTCGCGGCGCAGAGCTTCGTGGGTGTTTCCTTCGAACAGCCGGTAACCACCGCTGAAATCACCGGCCTGGGCGCGGTGAACCTGCTCGAAGCCATCCGCATCGTCAACCCGAAGGTGCGCTTCTACCAGGCGTCCACCTCGGAAATGTTCGGCAAGGTCCAGGCCATCCCACAGGTCGAAGATACCCCGTTCTACCCGCGCAGCCCGTACGGCGTGGCCAAGCTGTACGCGCACTGGATGACCATCAACTATCGCGAGTCGTACGGCATCTTCGCTACCAGCGGCATCCTGTTCAACCACGAGTCGCCGCTGCGTGGCCGTGAGTTCGTGACCCGCAAGATCACCGACTCGGTGGCCAAGATCAAACTGGGCCTGCTCGACAAGCTCGAGTTGGGCAACCTCGACGCCAAGCGCGACTGGGGCTTCGCCAAGGAATACGTCGAAGGCATGTGGCGCATGCTGCAGGCTGACGTGCCAGACACCTTCGTGCTCGCCACCAACCGCACCGAAACCGTGCGTGACTTCGTGTCGATGGCCTTCAAGGCTGCCGGCATCGAAATCAAGTGGAGCGGCAAGGACGAAGCCGAGCAGGGCACCTGCGCCGCCACTGGTAAGGTGCTGGTCGTGATCAACCCGAAATTCTACCGCCCTGCGGAAGTCGAGCTGCTGATCGGCAACCCGGCCAAGGCCAAGGAAGTACTGGGTTGGGAACCGAAGACCAGCCTCGAAGAGCTGTGCCGCATGATGGTCGAAGCCGACCTGCGTCGTAACGAAAAAGGGTTCTCGTTCTGATGCAAATGGCCAGCAAGCGCGCGCTTATCACAGGGATTCAGGGCTTCACCGGTCGCTACATGGCAGCCGAGCTGCGAGCCCGTGGTTATGAAGTCATAGGGACCGGCAGCCAGCCGTTGCAGGCGCCTGATTACCATCAGGTCGACCTGACTGACGGCCCTGGCCTGCGTGCATTGCTGGCCGAACTGCAGCCGGATGTCGTCGTGCATCTGGCTGCAATCGCCTTTGTCGGGCACGGTGCAGCCGACGCGTTCTACCAGGTCAACCTGGTGGGTACACGCAACCTGCTCGAAGCCATCGCGGCCTGCGGCAAAACACCGGATTGCGTGTTGATTGCCAGCAGCGCCAACGTTTATGGCAATGTTTCCGAAGGGATGCTCGATGAGCAGACTTTGCCGGCGCCAGCCAACGATTACGCGGTCAGCAAGCTGGCCATGGAGTACATGGCCAGCCTGTGGTTCGATCGCCTGCCGATCGTCATCACGCGCCCCTTCAACTACACCGGTGTCGGGCAGGCGGAGAACTTCCTGCTGCCCAAGATCGTCTCGCACTTCCAGCGCAAGGCGGGCACCATCGAACTCGGTAACCTCGACGTCTGGCGCGATTTCAGCGACGTGCGGGCAGTGGTGCAGGCTTACCGCGGCCTGATCGAAGCGCGCCCGGTGGGGCAGACGGTGAACGTCAGCTCCGGGCAGACCCACTCGCTGCGCGAAGTGATCGCCAAATGCTCGGCCATCACCGGCCATCAGATCGAGGTGCAGGTCAACCCGGCATTCGTGCGGGCCAACGAAGTCAAGACCCTCTGCGGCGACAACGGCCGCCTGCGCGCCCTGGTCCCGGGCTGGCAAACCCCTTCGCTGGATGAAACCCTGGGTTGGATGCTTGCGGGTAAATGAAGCTCATCCTTTCCGTCGAGCCGGTCCGCTTCCCGCTGACCGGCATCGGGCGCTACACCTACGAATTGGCCACGCGGCTGCAGCACAGCGCCGAAATCACTGACCTGCAGTTCTTCGCCGGCCGGCGATTCTTGCCGACTTTGCCGACCGCGGCTGAACAATCCGATGCGGTGCATGGCCTGAAGCGCCTTGTGCAGAAAAACGCCCTGGCCGTTGAGGCCTACCGGCGGCTGATGCCGTACCTGCGCAAGCACGCGCTGAAGGGGCATGAGGATCATCTCTACCACAGCCCCAATTACTACCTGCCGCCGTTTGCCGGGCGCAGCGTGGCAACGTTCCACGACCTGTCGCCGTTTACCTGGGCGCACTGCCATGCGCCGCAGCTGGTGAACTACCTGCAGAAAGAGCTGCGCCAGACGCTCGACCGTGCCGATGCGCTGATCACCGATTCGCGGTTTACCCGGCAGGAGCTTGCTGATTACTTCGCTTGGCCGATCGAGCGGATCCATGCCGTACCGTTGGCCAGTTCGCCAGAGTTCCACCCGCGCAGCGCCACCGCCATTGCGCCAGCCCTGGCCCGCCATGGCCTGGAGCCGGGAGGGTACAGTCTATTCGTGGGTACCATCGAGCCGCGCAAGAACATCGAGACCCTGCTCGACGCCTACGGGCGTCTGCCTCTGGCGTTACGCCAGCGCTGGCCGCTCATCCTCACCGGTTATCAGGGCTGGCGCAGCGACGCTATCCACAGCCGCATCGCGCAAGCTCAACAACAAGGGTGGGCGCGCTACCTGGGGTTTGTGGCAAGCGAAGATCTGCCTTTGCTGTTTGCCGGTGCGCGCCTGTTTGCCTTCCCGTCCCACTATGAAGGCTTTGGCCTGCCGGTGCTCGAAGCCATGAGCTCGGGCGTGCCGGTGGTCTGCTCCAACAGTTCCTCGCTGCCGGAAGTAGCCGGCAGTGCGGCCCTGATGTGTGCGCCGAGCGACACCGAGGCCCTGACGGCCTTGCTGCGGCAAGGGCTGGAAGATGAGGTCTGGCGTGACCAGGCTGTTGTGCAAGGCCTGGCCCACGCCGCCGGTTTCTCGTGGGAGCGCTGTGCCCAGGCCACCATCGATGTCTATAAGCAGGTGAGGGCGGGGTAATGATCAAAGTTCTGCACTTCTTCAAAACCTATTACCCCGACTCCATGGGCGGTATCGAGCAGGTCATTTTCCAGCTTGCCGAAGGCTGCCAGGCCCATGGCATCGAGTCTCAGGTTCTGTACCTCAGTGAGCGGGGGGCGGCTCGCGATGAGCCGGTCGCGAATCATCTGACCCACCGTTCCAAGCTCGACCTGCATGTGGCCTCAACCGGCTTTTCGCTCTCCGGGCTCAAGGACTTTGCGGAGTTGGCCAGCCAAGCGGACGTGATCCATTACCACTTCCCGTGGCCCTACATGGACCTGGTGCATTTCCTGTCGCGCCTGAACAAGCCGACCGTAGTGACTTACCACTCCGACATCGTCAAGCAGAAATGGCTGCTGAAGCTCTATCAGCCATTGATGAACCGTTTTCTGTCCAGCGTTGACCGGATCGTGGCTTCATCGCCCAATTATGCGGCTCATAGCCCGGTACTGACGCATTTCAAAGATAAGGTCAGCATCATCCCGTTCGGCTTGGACCGGGCCACGTACCCGCAGCCGACCGAGGAGAAACTGGCTTTTTGGCGCGCGCGGCTGGGGGAGCGTTTTTTCCTGTTCGTAGGTGCGCTGCGGTACTACAAGGGCCTCGACTATTTGCTTGAGGCCGCGCGGATCAATGGCTTGCCGGTCGCTATTGTCGGGGGCGGGCACCTGGAGCATGAACTCAAGCAGCGTGCGCAAACCCTGGGGTTGACCAATGTGCATTTCCTCGGCGGGCTACCTGATGACGACAAGGCGGCTTTGCTACAGCTTTGTTGCGGTTTTGTCTTCCCTTCGCACTTGCGCTCCGAGGCATTCGGCATCTCGTTGCTGGAAGCCGCGATGTACGGCAAGCCGCTGATCTCCTGCGAGATGGGCTCGGGCACCACGTTCATCAACCTGGCCGACCAGACCGGGCTGGTGATACCGCCGCGTGATGCCCCGGCGCTGGCCCATGCCATGCAACGCCTCTGGGATGACCCAGGCATGGCCCAGGCCATGGGTGCCAAGGCCCTTGAGCGTTACGAAGCCATCTTCACCGCGCCTGCCATGGCGGCGGCCTATGCCGACCTGTACCGTAGCTTGCTGTAGTCCTCATGCTTGCCTGCTTCAGCCTTTAGATAAGAATAACTTGCATGGATAGTCGAACGATTCTTGTCACCGGTGCCAGCGGTTTCGTTGGCAGCGCCCTGTGCCGCCAACTGAACACGCTGGGCGTCTTCAATGTCCGCGCCCCTTCACGTCATGATGCCGAGCTGGCTGCAGGGACCGACTGGGCATCTGCACTGGCCGGTGTCGACGCGGTCATACACGCCGCGGCCCGCGTGCACGTGATGCAGGAAAATGCCAACGACAGCCAGGCCGAATTCCGCCGGGTCAATGTCGATGGCACCCTCAACCTCGCCCGGCAAGCCGCTGCTGCCGGGGTGCGCCGTTTCATTTTCATCAGTTCGATCAAGGTCAATGGCGAGCTCAGCCAGCCCGGCCAGCCTATGCGCGCCGACGACAAACCTGCGCCGCAGGATGCCTACGGGGTGTCCAAACATGAGGCCGAGCAAGGCTTGCAACAGCTGGCGGCGGCCACCGGCATGGAAGTGGTGGTGATACGCCCGGTTCTGGTCTACGGACCGGGCGTCAAGGCCAACTTCCTCAGCATGCTGCGCTGGGTGCAACGGGGTGTACCGCTGCCGCTCGGTGCCTTGCCGAACCGCCGTAGCCTGGTGTTCGTCGATAACCTTGTCGATCTGGTGATGACTTGCCTCGATCACCCGCAGGCGGCCAACCAGGTGTTCCTTGCCAGCGATGGCCTGGACGTGACCCTGAGCGAGTTGTTGCGGGCCATCGGCCAGGCGCTGGGCCGCCCGGCGCGGTTGTTGCCAGTACCGCCTTCGCTGCTGCACGCGGCGGCGCGGTTGTTGGGGCGAGGTGATCTGGCCCAGCGCCTGCTAGGCTCGCTGCAGGTCGACATCACCAAGAATCACCAGCTGCTTGGCTGGACCCCACCCTTCTCATTGGAGCAAGGGCTCAACCTGACCGCTCGCGCTTTTCTGGACGCTCAAAACCGATGATCTGGCTGATTCTCCTTTGTGGCGTTGCCGCGTTGGCAATGACGGCGGGCCTGCGCCGCTATGCCCTGGCGCGCAGCCTTCTGGACATTCCCAATGCGCGCAGCTCGCACGCCCTTCCGACCCCGCGTGGTGGCGGGCTGGCGTTCGTCTTCTCGTTCCTGCTGGGCGCGCTTGCCCTAGGCTGGGCTGGCATGGTGGCGCCAGCGCTGCTGGTGGGCCTGCTCGGCGCTGGTGGTCTGGTGGCGCTGATCGGTTTCATGGACGATCACGGCCATATCGCTGCACGATGGCGCCTGCTTGGCCACTTCGTGGCCGCAGGTTGGGGGCTTTACTGGTTGGGCGGCATGCCGCCGCTGATGGTGTTCGGATGGGCATTGGACAGCGCCTGGTTAAGTGCACTGTTCGGGATGCTCTACCTGGTGTGGCTGCTCAACCTGTACAACTTCATGGACGGCATCGACGGTATCGCCAGCATCGAAGCCATCTGTGCCTGCATCGGCGGCTGCCTGTTGTACCTGGTCAGTGGCTATCCGCAGGCGCTGTGGCTGCCAATGTTGCTGGCTGCGACGGTGGCCGGCTTCCTGTTCTGGAACTTCCCGCCAGCGCGTATTTTCATGGGCGACGCCGGCAGTGGCTTCTTAGGCATCGTGTTGGCCCTGCTGGCGTTGCAGGCTGCTTGGATAAACCCGCTACTATTCTGGGGGTGGTTAATACTTTTGGGTGTGTTCGTGGTGGATGCGACCTTTACCTTGGTGCGTCGGCTGTTGCGCGGCGAACGCGTCTACGAGGCGCATCGTAGCCATGCCTATCAGTATGCTTCACGTCAGCAGGGCAGCCACCGGCCGGTCAGCTTGGCTGTAGCGGCCATCAACCTGGGCTGGTTGCTGCCAGTGGCGCTGGCGGTGGTAGGGCTGGGGCTGGACGGCGCCACCGGAACCATCGTGGCCTATTTACCTCTTATACTGCTAGCGATCAAATACCATGCCGGGAAGCGGGAATAACATGGTCGAGCAAGCCGGGCATGGCACGTTGAGGAGAGCTGGATGAGCGATGCAAACAAAGACAGGCTGCGCCAGTTCCTGGTGAACCTGTCACGGCGGCAGAAGCGCCTGATACAAGTCTGCACCGACATGCTGCTTATCTGGCTGGCGTTGTGGCTGTCGTTCATCGTGCGCCTGGGCATCGATGAAATGTACAACCCGATTCTGGAGCACACCTGGCTGTTCCTCGCCGCACCGGTAGTGGCTGTGCCGCTGTTCATCCGTTTCGGCATGTACCGTGCGGTAATGCGCTACTTCGGCAACGACGCGCTGGTCACCATCATCAAGGCTGTCACCCTGTCGGCGTTGATCCTGGCCGTGGTGGTTTACTGGTACAGCAACCACAAGGTCGTGGTACCGCGTTCGATCATCTTCAACTACTGGTGGCTGAGCCTGGTCATCATCGGCGGCCTGCGCCTGATCATGCGGCAGTTCTTCCTCGGTGACTGGTTCACCGGCAACCACCAGATTCCGTTCACCAACCGTGACGATGGCCTGATCAAGGTCGCCATCTACGGTGCAGGTACCGCCGGCAACCAGTTGCTGGCGGCATTGCGCATGGGCCGAGTGATGCGCCCTGTGGCGTTCATCGACGACGACGGTGACCTTGCCAATCGGGTCATCTCCGGCCTGCAGGTCTACAAGCCCAAGCACTTGCAGCAGATGATCAAGGAAAGCGGCGCCCAGGAGATCCTCCTGGCGTTGCCCCGTGCTTCCCGCGCCCGGCGCAAGGAAATCCTGGCCTTCCTCGAGCCTTATCCATTGCACGTGCGCAGCGTGCCGGCGTTTGCCGACCTGGCCAGCGGGCGGGTCAAGGTCGATGATATCCAGGACGTAGACATTGCCGACTTGCTCGGGCGCGACCCGGTGCCGGCGCAGGACGAACTGCTCGACCGCTGCAACAAGAATCAGGTTGTGCTGGTTACCGGGGCCGGTGGCTCGATCGGCTCGGAGCTGTGCCGACAGATCATCGGGCTCAAGCCCAAGACCCTGCTGCTGTTCGATCACAGCGAGTTCAACCTGTACAGCATTCTCAGTGAGCTGGAGCAGCGCATTTCCCGTGAGTCGCTGTCGGTACGCCTGCTGCCGATTCTGGGTTCGGCACGCAACCAGCAGCACCTGGTCGACATCATGACTACCTGGCGGGTCGACACGGTCTATCACGCGGCTGCCTACAAGCATGTGCCGATGGTCGAGCACAACATGGCCGAGGGCGTCCTCAACAACGTCTACGGCACCTTGTGCACCGCTCAGGCCGCATTGCAGTCTGGCGTCGCCAACTTCGTGCTGATTTCCACCGACAAGGCTGTGCGCCCGACCAATGTCATGGGCAGTACCAAGCGCCTCTCCGAGCTGATCCTCCAGGCCCTCAGCCGCGAAGCTGCGCCGGTGATGTATGGCGACAGCAGCAAGATTTCACGGGTGAATAAAACCCGCTTCACGATGGTGCGTTTCGGTAACGTGCTGGGCTCCTCGGGCTCGGTGATTCCACTTTTTCATCAGCAAATCAAGGCAGGGGGGCCACTCACGGTCACCCACCCCAAGATCACGCGTTACTTCATGACCATCCCCGAAGCTGCGCAGCTGGTGGTGCAGGCGGGGGCCATGGGCCAGGGCGGTGATGTGTTCGTGCTGGACATGGGCGAGCCGGTGAAAATTGTCGAGCTGGCCGAGAAGATGATTCACCTCTCCGGCCTGAGCGTGCGCAGCCCCGGCAACCCCCATGGCGATATCGCCATCGAGTTTTCCGGCTTGCGGCCGGGAGAGAAGCTGTACGAGGAGTTACTGATCGGTGACGACGTTTCGCCGACCGTGCACCCGATGATCATGACCGCCAACGAAGACTTCCTGGCCTGGGATGTGCTGCGCGAGCGCCTGGCGGCGTTGCTCAAGGCGGTGGCGGAAGATGATTTCAGCCGGATCCGGCATCTGTTGCGCGAGCTGGTCAATGGTTACTCGCCAGAAGGCGAGATTGTTGACTGGTTGTACCAACAGCAGCACAAGGATCGGTAACGCTGATTCCTACAGCAAGCGGGGATTTCGCCGCTTCGCAGGCCCCTTTCGGACCGATACTTTGAGCAGGCAGCCATGGAAACGCTGCCTCGTTAATCCATCCGAAGGAGTGTCTGTATGCGTAATACCGTTCTTTCCTACCTGTTGCTGCCCCTGTTCGCCGGCCTCGCGTTTTCTGTCAGCGCCGCGCCGGCGGATACGCCGGTCACTCAGCCGGTGCCGATGGTGAGCCAGAAAACCACCGGGTCCGCACTGCTGAACCTCAACCAGGCAGATGCCGCAACCTTGCAAAAAGAACTCAATGGTATCGGTAAGGCCAAAGCCGAAGCCATCGTGGCCTATCGCGAGGCTAACGGGGCGTTTGCTTCAGTGGATGAGCTACTCGAGATCAAAGGCATCGGCAATGCGCTGCTGGAGCGTAATCGCGACAAATTGAGTGTGGAGTAACACGCGTTCCCAGGGCGGTGCTTGCGCCATGCAAATCCGCCCTAACTGTCAGCGTTCGTGCTTACCGGTCCTGCGCATCCTTGGCATCGGCCTCTGCATTGCGTTCATGCACCTTGCGCAGTTGCTCTTCGGTCAGGGGCAGCTTTTTCGCCGTATCGCGCAGCATCATCAGCCCGCCGATGATCGAGCCGAGGGCTATGATGAGTATCAGCCAGGCATACCAGGGCATCGTGTGTTCTCCTGTCAGCGTCACGGGGCAGTGCTTGTACAAATATTGAGCAATTGCCAGTTCCGTTGGTTCAATTATAGGCATCACGTCTTGCCGGGCCAATTCCGTTGACCCGCGGCCCCCAAAGCCTGTGCCACTTCGTTTACAATGCGCGCCGTTTACGACTTGCCAAGAGAACCTCGACCATGTCCGCCTGCCAGACGCCCCTGATCGTCGCCCTGGATTTCCCTACCCGTGACGCCGCCCTGAAGCTGGCTGACCAGCTCGACCCCGCCCTGTGCCGGGTAAAGGTTGGCAAGGAACTGTTCACCAGCAGCGCTTCGGGCATCGTCGAAACCCTGTGCGCGAAGGGCTTCGAGGTATTCCTCGACCTCAAGTTCCACGACATACCTAACACCACGGCCATGGCGGTCAAGGCTGCTGCCGAGATGGGTGTATGGATGGTCAACGTGCATTGCTCCGGTGGCCTGCGCATGATGGCTGCCTGCCGCGAAGAGCTGGCCAAGCGCAGTGGCCCGCAGCCGCTGCTGATCGGCGTGACCGTGCTCACCAGCATGGAGCGTGATGACCTGGCCGGTATCGGCCTGGACGTGGACCCGCAAGAACAAGTGCTGCGTCTGGCGGCGCTGGCCGAAAAGGCGGGCATGGACGGCCTGGTCTGCTCGGCACTGGAAGCCCCGGCGCTGAAGGCTGCGCACCCGGCGCTGCAACTGGTCACCCCGGGCATTCGCCCTGCGGGCAGTGCCCAGGATGACCAGCGCCGTATCCTCACCCCGCGCCAGGCGCTGGATGCAGGTTCCGACTACCTGGTGATCGGCCGCCCGATCAGCCAGGCGGCAGACCCGGCCCAGGCGCTGGCAGCCGTGGTGGCAGAAATCCGCGGCTGATATCAGCCAACAAAAAGGGCCGACATGCACAGTGCATGTCTGCCCTTTTTTTGAGCGCTCGGCGGAGCATTTTTAGCGTCGGTGAGATCGAGCGCATCACCTCAGAAAACCAGGCAAGCACCTGGCAGCCACGTTCCCGACATTGCGTGAAGAACCTTTTTTACTGCCCTCGAATCAGGCAATAACCAGCGGTTGGAAGCCTTTGATCAGGTCGTCCAGCGCCTTGATCTGGGCCAGGAACGGTTCCAGCTTGTCCAGTGGCAGAGCGCTTGGTCCATCGCACTTGGCCTGGTCCGGGTTCGGGTGTGCCTCCAGGAAAAGGCCCGCCAGGCCAACGGCCATGCCGGCACGGGCGAGGTCGACGACCTGCTCGCGGCGGCCACCGGAGGCTGCGCCGGACGGGTCGCGATTCTGCAGGGCGTGGGTCACGTCGAAGATGATCGGCAGGTTGTCGCAGGTGCGCTTCATCACGCCGAAACCAAGCATGTCGACCACCAGGTTGTCGTAGCCCATGCAGGTGCCACGGTCGCACAGGATCAGCTGATCGTTACCGGCTTCCTTGAACTTGTGCACGATGTTCTGCATCTGCGAGGGGCTGAGGAACTGCGGCTTCTTGATGTTGACTGGCTTGCCGGTCTTGGCCAATGCCACCACCAGGTCGGTCTGGCGGGCGAGAAAGGCGGGCAGCTGCAGCACGTCGACCAATTCAGCCACCGGCGCGCACTGGTAGATTTCGTGTACGTCGGTGATGATCGGTACACCGAACTCGGCCTTTACCTTCTCGAAAATGCGCAGGCCCTCTTCCATGCCCGGGCCACGGTAGGAGTGGATCGAGGAGCGGTTGGCCTTGTCGAAGCTGGCCTTGAACACGTACGGAATGCCCAGTTTCTCGGTAACCCGGACGTACTCGGCGCAGGCGGTCAGGGCCAGGTCCTCGGACTCGAGCACGTTGATGCCGCCGAAGAGGACGAACGGGGCGGTGTTGGAGCACTCGATGGTGGGGGTGATCTTGATCATGGTCTACTCTGCAAATCCCAGTCACTGGTTTCAGTGGCGATAGCCAATCTTACAGACTCACACCTTCAACACCAACTTGCCGAAGTTCTCGCCGCTGAACAGCTTGAGCAGCGTCTCGGGGAACGTCTCCAGCCCTTCGACCACATCCTCCTTGCTCTTGACCTTGCCGGTGGCCAGCCAGCCGGCCATCTCCTGCGCGGCCTTGCCGTAGTCCTTGGCGTGGTCCATCACCACGAAACCTTCCATGCGGGCGCGGTTCACCAGTAGCGCCAGGTAGTTGGCCGGGCCTTTGACGGCTTCCTTGTTGTTGTACTGGCTGATGGCGCCGCAGATGACGATGCGTGCCTTGAAGTTGATGCGGGTAAGCACGGCGTCGAGGATGTCGCCGCCGACGTTGTCGAAGTACACGTCAACGCCCTTGGGGCATTCGCGCTTCAGGCCGGCCAGCACGTCTTCGGCCTTGTAGTCGATCACGCCGTCGAAGCCCAGTTCGTCCTTGAGGTACTGGCACTTCTGCGCGCCACCGGCGATGCCGACCACATGGCAGCCCTTGAGCTTGGCGATCTGGCCGACGATGCTGCCCACCGCGCCGGCTGCGCCGGAGATGACCACGGTGTCGCCGGTCTTGGGCTGGCCAACCTCCAGCAGGGCGAAGTAGGCGGTCATGCCGGTCATGCCCAGGGCCGAGAGGTAGCGGGGCAGTGGGGCGAGGTTGGGGTCGATCTTGTGCAGGCCCTGGGGTTCGCCGGTGAAGTAGTCCTGCACGCCGAGGGCGCCGCTGACATGGTCACCGGGCTTGTAGTCCGGGTGGTTGGAGGCGACCACTTCGCCGACGCCCAGAGCACGCATTACCTGGCCGAGGGCGACGGGCGGGATGTACGACTTGCCTTCGTTCATCCAGCCGCGCATGGCCGGGTCCAGCGACAGGTACAGGTTGCGCACCTGGATCTGGCCGGCGGCAGGGGCGTCGGCGGGCACCGTCTCGAAGGTGAAATCGTCACGGCGCACGGCGCCGACCGGGCGTTTGGCAAGCAGGAAGCGGCGGTTGGTCTGGGTCATGGCAGGTCCTTGTGGGCAATGAGGTACAGCAGTCAATTTAACCCGCTGATGCAGGTTGGTCCGCAAAATCACTGGTAAGCATGGTAGCCCAACCGCTGCCTTGATGATGCTGCCCAGCCGGGCGGCGGGCTGACTAGACTCAGGGCCAATTCATCACCCCCAGGAGCAGACGATGAGCATGACCTTTTCCGGCCAGGTAGCACTGGTCACCGGTGGCGCGGCGGGAATTGGCAGGGCGACGGCACTGGCCTTTGCCCGCGAGGGCCTGAAGGTGGTAGTGGCCGATCGCGACGCGGCCGGTGGCGAGGCCACGGTCGCCTTGATTCGCGAAGCGGGTGGCGAAGCACTGTTCGTGGCCTGTGATGTGACCCAGGATGCCCAAGTGCGCCAGCTGCACGAGCGGGCCATCGAGGGCTACGGGCGGCTGGATTACGCCTATAACAATGCCGGCATCGAAATCGAACAGGGGCGCCTGGCCGAGGGTAGCGAGGCGGAGTTCGACGCCATCATGGGCGTCAACGTCAAGGGCGTGTGGCTGTGCATGAAATACCAGCTGCCGTTGTTGCTGGCCCAGGGTGGCGGCGCGATCGTCAACACCGCCTCGGTGGCCGGCTTGGGTGCGGCGCCGAAGATGAGCATCTACGCCGCCTCCAAGCATGCGGTGATCGGCCTGACGAAGTCGGCGGCCATCGAGTACGCCAAGAAGGGCATCCGGGTGAATGCCGTGTGCCCGGCGGTGATCGACACCGACATGTTTCGCCGCGCCTACGAGGCAGACCCACGCAAGGCCGAATTTGCCGCCGCGATGCACCCGGTCGGGCGTATCGGCAAGGTCGAGGAAATTGCCAGTGCCGTGCTGTACCTTTGCAGTGACGGGGCCGCGTTTACCACCGGGCACAGTTTGGCGGTGGATGGTGGGGCCACCGCGATTTGAACCAAGGATGAAATATATCGCGCAAAATCTTGACGCATAACGTTAAGTTGTGTAAAGGCGGAATGATTGTTTGCTGTCTATACTTTTGCTTCTCAGAGTATGGGGGCAACAGTGGAAGCAGAAAGTGGCAACAAGCCAGCCCGGCATCCTTCGATCATGGACTTTGCGGCCTGTCGGGGGATAGCCGAGGGGCCCGTGTTCATCGTCGCGTCGGGTGCCTCGGCAAAGGGCTTTCCCATGCAGCGCTTCGCCAATGTGCCGATGATCACGCTCAACGGCGCGATCTCGATGTTCTCGGAACAGGGCCCGCGTCCGTACTTCTACGTGTGTACCGACACCGGGTTTGCGCACCAGCAGCCTGAGCTTTATGCGAAGGCAGTGCGCCTCAGCCGGCGCCTGGCGATCTGGCCAAGTGAAGTTGAAGCACTGCCGGTATCGACCAAGGCGCAGGTCTTTCCGCTGGCCAAGGCGGCGCGCTCGCGCCTGTTCGACTCGCTGTTCAATGCCGATCCGGCCTTGGTGCGCAGCCGTGCCTTCTGGGGCAATCGCTCGCGCTCGGTGGGTTTCAGCAAAGACCTCTCGCAAGGCTTTTTCGATGCCCGCACGGTGGCGTATGCCGCGCTGCAAATAGCCTGTCACCTGGGCTTCAACCAAGTTTTCCTGGTGGGGGTGGACCTCGATCAGTCGGTGGGGCGCTTTTATGAAACCCCAGGCCAGGCGGCTTCGCGCTGCCACCTGGACGAGGCCTATCAACGGCGCATCCTGCCCTCGTTCAGGCTGATGGCCGATCGAGTGGTCGGCGAAGACTTTGCCGTCTACAACCTCTCTGCCACGTCGAAAATCCCGGATTCGGTCATCCCGAAAATTTCTGTCGAACAGGCCCAGGCGATCATTCTTGGCAACGCTGCGCAGGCTTCACTGTGCAGTCACCCCGCGTGACCGTTTTCTTCCTCGGCTGGCAGGCCCGCTACGAGCAGATCATGATCGAACACCTGGCGCAGTCGCACGCGGTGCGGGTGTTCCGGTTGCCTGCTTACGCACGCAGGGTCGTGCGCCTGGCACGAGCGTTGGGTGGTGCATCGGCGTTGCTGAGGTGGCTTGGCAGGCGAGCGAGCGCCGCCAACCGGGCCACCACCAACGACCTTCTGGTGTGCAACGAGGGCCAGCTCAAGCGTGGGCGCCAGCTGCATCTGGTGCAGTGCTTCCCCGGCCAGCGGGTGCTGCTGGTGCGGGACCTGGTCGATGTCGCTTTTGTCGAGCGCATGCGGCCGCTGTTCGATCGTATCTACAGCTACGACCCCTTGCAGTGCGAGCGCCTGGGGATGCTCCACCTGGAGCAGTTTTTCCCATTCGATCCCGACAACGCCAGGCCGCCCTCAGCCGAACAGGGCGCAGCATGTCAGCGGTCGTTGTGCTTCTTCCTGGGGCGCGACAAAGGCCGTGCCCATCGCTTGCAGGCCTTGGCGCAAGAGCTGGGCGACCTGGGCTGCGCGCTTGATTTCCTGATCGTCAAGGACGCTACCAGCGAGGCACCGGGCAGCTACCACGTCGACGCGGTGCTGCCGTACGAGGCCAACCTGGCCAGGGCCATGGCCTGCGATGTGCTGGTGGAGATCAACCAGCCGGGCCAGGCCGGCCTGACCTTGCGGCCGCTGGAAGCTGCGTTCTTCGACAAGCAGCTGATCACCGATAACCGTCGGGTCAGGGACACAGCCTTCTACCATCCCGACCGCTTCTATGTGCTGGGGGATGAGCAGCGCGAGCTGCAGGCGTTTCTGGCCAGCAACGCGCCGGTGGTGTCGCCGGATGCGCTGCGCAAACATACCCCTAAGGGGTTGCTGGAGCGCTTGTTGGAGGACGCTGTTCGGGGTTGATCCGGCTCAATGGCTGTTGGCTGGTTGCACGCTTTGCCTTGCGCCCTGCAACGCTCCGGCAACGGCCACGCAGCCCGCCAGCAAGACCCCGCCAAACCCCAGCAAGGCCATGCCCGAGCCCAGGCGGTCACTCAGTATCCCAGTCAGGATCACCGGCACGCTGAAGCCCAGGTAGGCCAGCAGGAAGAACCCCGCACTGGCGCGTGTTTTCTCGGCTCCGGCCAGTTCATTCACCGCCGCCAGCCCGCCGAGGTAGATGAACCCGTAGCAGGCACTGCTGGCTGCCACCGCGCCGGCGAGCACTGCCCAGAGGCGTCCGCTTTCGGCGCCCCAGGCCAGCAAGGCATAGCTGCACGGCAGGATCGCCAGGCCCAGCAGGGTGGCTGCACGGCTGGACATGCGCCGGGCCAGCGGCTGGAACAGCAGGCCGCAGCTGATCACGCAGAACGTCGAAAACCCTGACCATGCGCTCAAGTTGTGCTGGCGCAGGATCCCGGGCAGCAGGGCGATCACCAGCCCGACGCAGGCCCAAGCCAGTAGAATGGCCAGGCCATACACTACGCTGCCGCGCGGGTAGCAGGGCAGTCGCAGCATGGCACTGCGCTGCGCCGGGCGTGGGTCGGGCAAGCGCCACACCAGCAGCACAGCCACTGCGCCAAGCAGCAGCTGCAGGTGGAAGCTGCCGGGCGTCAGGCTCGGGCCGCGCAGCAGGAACAGGCTGGTCAGCGCCGCGCCCAGGCCAAAGCCCAGTGAGGTGCTGGCGGTGACCCAGTTGGCGGCACGCGCACTGCTGTCGGCGCCCATCAGCTCAGCCATGTAGGCCGTTGCCGTGGCCGAAGCCAGGCCTGTGCCCAAGCCCAGGAAGAAGCGCGCTACGCCGAGGCTCAGCAGGCTGGGGGCGAACAGCATGAGCAAGGTGGCGACCATGGACAGCACGAGCGCGGCGAGGATCAGCGGCCGCCGCCCGACCCGGTCGGCCAGCCCGCCCAGGGCCAACAGCACCGGCAGCACGCCCAGCACATAGCCGGAAAAGGCCACTGCGGTCGCGGCGGCGCCCTGGCCGGAGAGGTCGGCATAGGTGATGTACAGCGGGGCCTGCAGGTTGACCGCCAGGGTGATCAGGCACAGGGCAAAGGCCAGCAGGGCGGGGGAGTGGTGCGAAGGCATGGGTACGATCCTGGTTCTTGGGTTGTCAGTACCGGCCTATTCGCGGGTTTACCCGCGAAAAGGCCGGTACAGGAAACACTGCCCTTCACCCCAACCCTCAACAAGGCACACCCAGGCTTCATTTATGCTTAACTGTTCGCCCAAAACCTCCAAACACTTCCTGCCATGTACTTCACCCTCGACCGTCAAAACCCCACCCCGCTGGTGCAGCAACTCACCGACCATCTGCTGGCCTGGATCGAACAGCAGCGCCTGCGTCCCGGTGCCCGCCTGCCATCGATCCGCAGCCTGGCCCGCGACCAGTCGGTCAGTGCATCCTGCGTAATCGAAGCCTACGACCGTCTGGTCGCCAGCGGCTGGCTCGAGGCACGTCATGGCACCGGCTTCTTCGTTGCCGAGCGCAAAGCCACCGTCGCGGCCGAGCATCAGCCGGTGTGGGGTGAGGCGGGCGATGGCAGCTGGCGCCAGTTCCGCGAAGGCCATGACGAATTGCTCAAGCTTGGCTGCGGCTGGTTGCCGAACAGCTGGCGCGCAGACGTCGAACTGGCCCAGGCGATCCGCCAGGTCAGCCGCGGCAACCCACAGGACCTGTTCGACTATTGCCCGCCGCTGGGCCTGGCCAGCCTGCGCCAGCACTTGCACAAGCGCCTGGCACGGCTGGACATCACTGCCGGGCCCGAGCGCATCCTCACCACCCAAGGTGCCAGCCATGGCCTCGACCTGCTGGTACGTACCTTGTTGCGCCCCGGCGACACCGTGCTGGTAGAGAACCCTGGCTACTACAACCTGTACAACCTGCTGCGTCAGCATCAGGTACGCATGTTGCCGGTGCCGCGCACGGCGACCGGCCCTGACCTTGCCGTGCTCGAGCGCTTGCTGGCCGAGCATCGCCCACGTTGCCTGTTCACCAACAGCCTGTACCAGAACCCCACTGGCACCAGCCTTGCGCCCAAGGTTGCCTATCGCCTGCTGGAGCTGGCCCGCGAGTACGACCTGCGCATCATCGAAGACGATATCTACGCTGACTTCCAGGAGGGCCCGGCCACCCGCCTGGCCACTCTCGACAGCGAGCAACGGGTGATCTACCTGGCCAGTTTCTCCAAGACCCTGAGCAGTTCGCTGCGCGTCGGCTACCTGGTGGCCGATGCTCCCTTGGTGGCGCGCCTGGCCGAGCTGAAGATGGTCAGTGGCATCGGCACCTCGCGCTTTGCCGAGCAGGTGGTCGGGCAGATGCTGGCCAACGGCAGCTACCGCAAGAGCGTCCAGCGCCTGCGGGTGCGGCTGGGGCAGCACATGGCCAAATTGCTCGGGCAGCTGGAACAGTACGGCTGGCAGGTGTTCTGCGAGCCGTGTGGCGGCATGTTCGTGTGGGCGCGGGTGCCTGGGCATGATTTTGCCAGCCTCGAACGCCTTGCGCTGGAGCATGCGGTGTTGCTTACTCCGGGCAGTGCCTTCGACTACCAGGGCGCTGCCAGCGACTGGCTGCGCATCAATGTCGCCTACGGGCAGGACGCCCGTGCCCAGGGCTTCCTTCAGCACGCAGGGCGACCTTCAGCTAGCTGATCGCGACACGCTCATAGCCATTTGACACCATTTTGGCGCCAACCTCTTGTTAGCAGGGCGATAACGTTGCCACGCTTGGCCCTCGGCAAAACCTGGCACGGTGGAGGGGGATCGGCGATGGCGACGAGCAGGCACGGTGTTCTGGCCAACTTGGGCATGGCCCGCAAACTGGGCCTGGGCTTTGCCCTGGTGTTGCTGTTGACCGTAGCGGTGGCAGCCATCGGCATCGCGGCGCTGCACAGCGTCGGCCAGCGCTTCGACGGCCTGCGCCAACTGGGCCAGATCAATACCGACCTGTTGCGGCTGCGCCAGCACGAGCAGGCCTTTGCCTTGCGCTCCGATATCAAAGAGGCCGAGGCCTTGCGCAGCGGTTTGCAGAATCTTGCCGAACGCGCCCGAAGCCTGCCAGCGCTGGCGGCGGCTGAAGCTGACCTCGCGGCTTACGGCCAGGCCTTCGAAGCTTTCGTCGAAGCGGTGCAGGCCAAGGAGCTGGCGCTGGACATGGCCAGTTGGTCGGTGTCCAGCGTGGCCAACAACCTCGATGTGCTGCAGGCCGGCCTGGCCGACGATGCCACCTACACGCTCAAGCAGTCCCAGGGCCAGCAAGGCGGCGAGTTCCTTGAGCAGGCCGGGCAGGTGGCACAGGTGTCGCGGCTGATGCTGCAAGCCATGGACGAAGCCCGGGTGCGCCTGGACAAGAGCCGCAAGGGCGAGGAGGGGGAGCAAGGCCGCATCGCCCAGACGGTCGAGGCGGCGCAACTGGTCGAGCAGCTCAAGGCCGCCGTCGGTGACGCGGGCTACCAGAGTGTGCTCAGCGAGGTAGCCGGGCACATTGTCAGCTTTACCGACAAGCTCAACGAATACACCGACCTGCTGGGCAAGGAGCAAGGCATCAAGGCGCAGTTGCAGGCGCGTGCCGAGCAGGTCACGGGCCGGGTCGACCAGGCCTATGCTGCCGATCAGCAGGCGATGCAGGCCGAGCTGACGCGCAACAGCCTGGCCATCGCCCTTGCCACCGGGCTGGCGTTGCTGGTGGGCCTCCTCGCCGCCTGGCTGATTACCCGCGCCGTGGTCGGCCCGCTCAAGCGCGTGATCGGCCGTGCCCAGCGCATTGCTGCAGGCGAGTTGAGCCAGGAGAGCGAGGCGGCGCGCAGTGATGAAGTCGGCCAATTGATGCAGGCCATGCAGTCGATGGCCGCCGGGCTGTCTGGCGTGGTCAGCGGCCTGCAGCAGGGGATCGAGCAACTGGCCGGCAGCGCTCAGGCGTTGTCGGCAGTGACCGAGCAGACCAACCGTGAAGTCGGCAGCCAGAAGGAAGAGACCGAGCAGGTGGCCACCGCGATGCAGCAGATGACCGCCACCGTGCACGACGTGGCGCGCAATGCCGAGGAGGCCGCACAGGCGGCGCAGGCCGCCGATGACAAGGTCGACGCCGGGCAACGCGTGGTGCGCGAGAGCATGCAGCGCATCGAGCAGCTGGCGACGGCTGCGGATACGGCCAGTGCCGGCATCGACAGCCTGAGTGCCGAGATCCACACCATTGGCGATGTGTTGGCGGTGATCAAGAGCGTCGCCGAGCAGACCAACCTGCTGGCGCTCAACGCCGCCATCGAGGCGGCCCGGGCGGGTGAGCAAGGGCGTGGTTTTGCGGTGGTGGCCGACGAAGTACGGGCGCTGGCCCGGCGTACCCGGCAGTCGACCGAGGAAATCGAACGGCTGGTGGCCAGCCTGCGCGGCAATGCCCAGCAGTCGGTGGAGCAGATCCGTGGCAGTACCGAGCTGGTGCGCCTGGCCGTGGCCGATGCGCTGCAGACCGAAAGCGCGCTGGGCAGCATCGCAGTGGCGGTGTCGTTGATCCAGCAGATGAACCAACAGATTGCCGCGGCCGCCGAGCAGCAGAGTTCGGTGGCTGAAGAGATCAGCCGCAGTGTGACGCAGATTCGTGGCAGTGCCGACCAGGCGGCGCTGGCGATGCAGGACAATGCCCGGTCCAGTATCGAGCTGGCGCAGCTGGGCAATGACCTCAAAGGCATGGTCGGCCATTTCAGGCTGTGATTGCCTGCACTGGCCTCTTCGCGGGCACGCCCGCTCCCACAGGGATATCACCGCTCTCAGGCCTTGTGATATCTCTGTGGGAGCGGGCGTGCCCGCGAAGAGGCCGGTACAGGCAAAGAATTTCCTCAGGCCTTACGTGGATTGAGGATCAGCAAGGTCAAAACCCCCGCCACGATCCCCCAGAACGCCGAGCCGATCGAGAACAAGGTCAACCCCGAAGCCGTCACCATGAAAGTGATCAGCGCCGCCTCGCGCTCCCTGGCTTCGCTCATGGCCACGGTCAGCCCGTTCATGATCGAACCGAACAGCGCCAGCGCCGCAATCGACAGCACCAGCTCCTTCGGCAGCGCCGCGAACAAGGCCGCCAGGGTGGCGCCGAAGGTGCCGGCAATGCCATAGAAAATCCCGCACCACACCGCTGCGGTATAGCGCTTGCTCGGGTCTTCATGGGCGTGCGGCCCGGTGCAGATCGCCGCACTGATCGCCGCCAGGTTGACCCCGTGCGAGCCGAACGGAGCCAGCAGCAGCGAAGCCAGGCCTGTCGTTGAAATCAGCGGCGAGGCGGGCACCTGGTAGCCGTCAGCGCGCAGCACCGCCACGCCGGGCATGTTCTGCGAGGTCATTGCCACCACGAACAGCGGGATGCCGATGCTGATGGTCGCGGCCAGCGAGAAGCTCGGCGTGGTCCACACCGGGGTGGCCACCTCCAGCTTGAAGCCGCTGAAGTCGAGCAGGCCGAGGGCGCCGGACAACGCCGTGCCCACCAGCAAGGCGGCCAGTACGCAATAGCGTGGTGACAGGCGCTTGACCAGCAGGTAGCTGAAGAACATGCCCAGGACCAGCAAGGTGCGATGCTGGGCGGCAACGAAGATCTCGCTGCCGATCTTGAACAGGATCCCGGCCAGCAAGGCCGAGGCCAGCGATGCCGGAATGCGCTTGACCAGGCGCTCGAAGCTGCCGGTCAGCCCGCAGATCAGCACCAGCAGCGCACACGTGATGTAGGCACCTATCGCTTCACCGTAGCTGACCCCGCCCAGGCTGGTAATCAGCAGTGCTGCGCCGGGGGTCGACCAGGCCACGGTGATCGGGGTGCGGTAGCGCAGCGACAGGCCGATGCTGCACGCTGCCATGCCGATCGACAGCGCCCAGATCCACGAAGAAATCTGCGCGTTGGTCAGGCCGGCCGCCTGGCCGGCCTGGAACATCAGCACCAGCGAGCTGGTATAGCCGGTGAGCATGGCGATGAAACCGGCGACTACCGCCGACGGGGAGCTGTCTGCCAGAGGCCGCAGGCGTGCGGAGGTGGCATCGGTCATTGGTTGGGTCCTTGTCCATGTGTAAGCAGTTTTTTCAGACTAACGCGGGCGGGATTGATCCTTGCCATACAGCAGGCATTGCTTTTAGCCGTACAGTCGCCAACTATTGGGCAAATCTTCGCAACTGCATGGGAGGGGACGGGCGATGTTCAAGGTGTATGGTGACTACCAGTCAGGCAACTGCTACAAGGTCAAGCTGATGCTCAGCCTGCTCGACCGCCCGTATGAATGGCAGTCGGTGGATATCCTCAAGGGTGAGACAGAAACGCCGGAGTTCCTGGCCATGAACCCCAATGGCAAGGTGCCGGTGCTCAAGCTTGAGGACGGTACCTGCCTGTGGGAATCGAACGCCATCCTCAACTACCTGGCCGACGGCAGCGAGTTCCTGCCCAGCGAGCCGCGCCTGCGGACCCAGGTGTTGCAGTGGCAGTTCTTCGAGCAGTACAGCCATGAGCCGTACATTGCCGTGGCGCGGTTCATCCAGTTCTACTTGGGGCTGCCGGACGAGCGCGTGGAGGAGTACCGCAAACTGCACAAGGGCGGTTACAAGGCGTTGAAGGTGATGGAGCGGCAGTTGCAGATGACGCCGTATCTGGTCGGGGACCAGTACTCGATTGCCGATGTGGCGCTGTATGCCTACACCCATGTGGCGCATCAGGGCGGCTTTGACCTGACGGATTACCCGGGAGTGCGCGCCTGGCTGGAGCGGGTGGCCAGTCATCCTCGGCATGTGCCGATGGTCGAGTAAGCTGGCGCGATCCCTGTGGGAGCCGCGCTTGCCGGCGATGGGCCGCGAAGCGGCCCCGGAATTTTTGCAACAACCTTGAAATCGTGGGGCCGCTTAGCGGCCCATCGCCGGCAAGCGCGGCTCCCACAAGGGGCACGCAGGGCTTAGGCGAAGCGCTTGTCCAGATAGGCAATGATGGCCTTGGATTCATACATCCAGGTCACCTTGCCCGCTTCTTCGATGCGCAGGCACGGCACTTTCACCCGGCCACCGCCTTCGTGCAGCGCCTGGCGATGCACGTCGTCGTTCTTGGCATCACGCAACGCCACCGGCACGTTCAGGCGGTGCAGGGTGCGGCGGGTCTTCACGCAGAACGGGCAGGCGTGGAACTGGTATAGCGCGAGGCCCTTGGCCTCTTGCTCGACACGCGCCTGGGCCGCCGCATCACGCTTGCGCTTGGCCGGGCGGCTGATCCAGTCGCCGAACACGATGAGCTGGCCGAGGCCGACCCGCAGGGCTTTGACGATCATGGGCTACTCCTGAAATGCAAAAGCCGACCCCTGGGGGCCGGCTCGGGTCATGCGCCGATCACTTGATCAGGCTGAGGAACTCGCTGCGAGTCGAGGCGTTTTCACGGAACTCGCCCAGCATCACCGAAGTGAGCATGGTCGAATTCTGCTTCTCCACGCCACGCATCATCATGCACATGTGCTTGGCTTCGATGACCACCGCCACGCCGGCGGCGCCAGTCACCTGCTGCACGGCCTCGGCGATCTGGCGGCTGAGGTTTTCCTGGATCTGCAGGCGGCGGGCGAACATGTCGACGATGCGCGCGACCTTCGACAGGCCCAGGACCTTGCCCTTGGGCAGGTAGGCCACGTGGGCCTTGCCAATGAAAGGCAGCATGTGGTGTTCGCACATCGAATACAGCTCGATGTCCCGGACCAGCACCATCTCGCTGTTGTCGGAGGTGAAGAGCGCGCCGTTGGTGACTTCTTCCAGCGTCTGCTCGTAACCGCGGCAAAGGTACTTCATGGCCTTTGCAGCCCGCTTGGGCGTGTCGAGCAGGCCCTCACGGGAGACGTCCTCGCCAAGTTGGCTGAGGATCTCGGTGTAGTTCTGTTCCAGGGACATGTATCTACCTGTGGGTAAAAAATCGCAAAAAGGAAGGGTACGGCGCCGCGCGCGGCGCTGCAAGCACGGCGTTACTCGTCGCGGCCTTCCATCATGGTTCGCTTGAGCATCACATACACCGCGCCAGTGCCGCCATGGCGGGCCTGGCACGAGGTGAAGCCGAGCACTTGCGGGTGCTGGCGCAGCCAGGTGTTGACGTGGCTCTTGATCATCGGGCGTTTGCCGTCCAGGCGTGCGGCCTTGCCGTGGGTCACCCGAACGCAGCGGACTTCCAGCTTAGTGGCTTCGGCGATGAAGGCCCACAGGGTTTCACGGGCCTTTTCCACGCTCATGCCGTGCAGGTCGAGGCTGCCCTCGAAGGCGATCTGGCCGAGCTTGAGTTTGCGGATCTGGCTTTCCTGCACGCCGTCGCGGCGCCACATCAGCTCGTCTTCGGCACCGACGTCGATGACGAACTGATCGGACAGGCCGTCGATCACCAGGGTCTGGTCACTGCGCACTGTCGCGGCCTGGCGCAGGCCGGCCAGCTGCTTGCGGTCGGTTTTCGGCTTGCCCACGTCAGCGCGGTCGTGCTTGATCGGCTTGACGCCGCGCACTTCAGCGCTGAACAGGGAAAAATCGTCGTCTTGCATGGTGCCTCCACATGGGCGGCGTAGTTTACGCGATCAACCCAGTGTCGTCAGTACCGGCCTTTTCGCAGGTAAACCACTAATCATGCTTTTTCATCAGGTGCGGCGACAGGTTCAGCTCGCGCCCGCGGCGCAGGCGAATGCGGCTGCGTCGCCAGAAGCGCACGCCAAGGTACAGCAGCAACAGCCCGACCACGGCCAGGATGCTGGCCAGCGGGCGGTTGGCATTGAGTTCGGCCAGGGCGGTGTAGTTGCCGAGCAGCCCGGCGATGCCGGCCATGGCCAGCAGCACGCCGAGCGTGGCGATCAGGGCCGACAGGCCGGCGGCAATACGCGCACCCCAGTTACGCGGTTCACGCGGGCGCAGACGCTTGGCGTCGAAACTGCCTTTGAGCTTCATTCCAGTTTCCTCTGTGGACATCCGGAATTCGACCTGGGCCCGGCCCTTGGGTTCCGCCCGGCTGCCGGGCGGTCATCGCAACGTCAGCTCAGATCAGGCTGGCGGTAGGGGCGACACAGGCGAAGTTGTCGGCCATCACGGCCATTTCACACGCGTGGATCTGGGCGGCGGGGATCACCTGATCCTTGAGCGCCAGGTCACGGGTTGCCGAGGCGTCTTCCACCAGGGTGCAACGATAACCATAGTCCTTGGCACGGCGCACGGTGGTGCTGACGCTGGAGTGGCTCATGAAACCGCACACGATCAGGTCCAGGTGCCCCAGCGCCTGCAGGGTGTCGTGCAGCTTGGTGTTCTTGAAGGCGTTGGGCATGCGCTTTTCGATGATGATTTCACCTTCGCGTGGCTCCAGGCCTGGGATGAACTGGCCGGCCGGGCCCTGCGGGTCGAAGCGCCCGCCAACGGTACCGAGGTGGCGAACGTGGATGATCGGACGGCCGGCCTTGCGGGCGGCGTCGAGCAACCGGGCGATGTTGGCCACGGCCTCGTCCATGCCCGACAGTTGCAGAGGACCGCTCAGGTATTCCTTCTGCGCATCGATGATGATCAGGCTGGCTTGGCTCAGCTTGGCCGGCGGGTAGTCGCGGCCAGTGAGGCGGAACATCGTGGTTGGAACGGACATCAAGGGCTCCTTGGATAGGGCTTTTGTATACCTATTCTCCCTTGCCTTGGCGCCAATGGGAATGGTTGACATCGCAAGCGGCGTGGTTACTGGCCTGTGGCCTGCCATTGGGGCATCGCGGGGAACAAATGTGCGGGTGGGGCTGTTAGACTTTTGTACGGTCTGAATTAGGAGTACCCCGTGATCACATCTCGTCTGCGCACGTTGCGCGACCATATCCGCTGGGCGGTCAGCCGCTTCCATGAGCACGAGCTGTTCTTCGGCCACGGCGCCGACAATGCCTGGGACGAAGCCCGCCTGCTGGTGCTGGGCGCCGTGCACCTGCCATGGGAAATCGCCGACAGCTACCTGGACTGCCAGCTCGAGGACGACGAGCGGGTACGCCTGCAGCACCTGCTCAAGCGCCGCATCGAAGAGCGCGTGCCGACCGCCTACCTGCTGGGCGAAGCCTGGTTCTGCGGCATGTCGTTCATCGTCGACGAGCGTGTGCTGGTGCCCCGTTCGCCGATCGGCGAGCTGATCGAAAAGCGCTTTGAACCGTGGCTGGCGCAGGAGCCGGCACGCATCCTCGACCTGTGCACCGGTTCGGGCTGCATCGGTATCGTGGCTGCCGAAGTGTTCCCCGAGGCCGAAGTGGTGTTGGCCGACCTGTCGTTCGACGCGCTGGAAGTGGCCAACCAGAACATCGAGCGCCATGGGCTCGACGAGCGTGTGTTCACCGTGCAGGGTGATGGCTTCGCGGGGCTGCCGGGGCAGCGTTTCGACCTGATCCTGTCCAACCCGCCGTATGTCGACGCCGAGGACTTCGGCGACATGCCGGCCGAATATCATCACGAGCCTGAAATGGGCCTTGCCTGCGGCAACGACGGCCTGGACCTGGTGCGGCGGATGCTGGCCGAGGCGGGCGACCACCTGACCGACAAAGGTTTGCTGATCGTCGAGGTTGGTAACAGCCAGGTGCATGTCGAGGCACTGTACCCGGAAGTGGACTTTGCCTGGCTGGAGTTCGAGCGTGGCGGGCATGGTGTGTTCATGCTCACCGCCGAGCAGTGCCGTCAGCACCAGGAGCTGTTCAAGGCTCGCGTCTGATTCTGGATTGCCGGGGCTGCAAAGCAGCCCCAGTTGTTTACCGGGTAGCGATCCAGATCAGCAACCCCGCCTGGAACACGGCAAACGCCACCAGGCAGGTGATGGTAAAGCGCAAGCCGCTATCCTCGCGCCGATACTTGGCCACCCGCTCATCGCGTTCGCGCAGTTGCCCCTCTTTCTCCAGCAACTGTTGCTCGGCCTGCTGCAACATGCCCGCCGCATCCAGCATGCTCAACTGCTGCACCTTCTCGGTATTCCAGCCGCCCTTGAGCTGGCTCACCGTGGTATCTAGCGTGCGGCCCTTGAGGTGCTGCGGGTCGGCGTATTCCACTTCCATGCCGCAGGCGGTGATGAATCGGTCGCGGCGCAGGCGGGTATCTTCGTTCAGCGCATCCTTGTTTGGCAGCGCCATGCCTTCGACCCGGTAGTTCGACCAGCGGCGCTGCAGCCACTGCACGGCCTGGCCAAGCATGAAGCGGCCGAGGCCACGGTTCAGCGGCTCCAGTTGCAGGCCGCTGTCGCTGCCGAGGGTCACCAGGCGCTCGGTGTGATCCACTCGCACATCCAGCTGGTTCTGCTCCTTGCGCACTTTCTGCCCGGGCAGGCGGATTTCCATGCGCAGCAGGCTGTGGGCCTTGTCATGGCGCTCTGCATAGGCGAACTCGACGAAGCGCAATGGCCGTGCACCGCTGTTGCGGTCGGTGGGCAAGGGCGCCAGGCGCAGCAGCTGGAAATGTTCGACCGCAAGGTCGGCCCAGGGCAGAGCGGCAGGTTCCGGAGCAGGCGGCTCTTCGGCCGGTTCGACGGCGGCGGGGGCATCGGTCATCAAGGCATTTCCTCAGATACGGGCGGGCGCTGACGGGGCCACAAAGCGGCCCAATCAGCACCGATACCGCGTTATCGGCAGGTTTTGCCGATGTTTGAGGGTCAGGCCGAAGGCAACTGGTGAATGAAACTGACCACCCGCTCGCCGAGTTCCCGCGCCAGTGGCAGTTCCGGGTTGAGGTAGCTGTCACGCTGCAGGTGCATGTCCTTGGGGCTGATGCGCAGCATGTGGTTCATGCCGTCAATCAGGACCAGCTGCGCATCCGGCTTTGCTGCCTTGAGGCGTTCGGCATCGGCCACGTCGACCTGCACGTCGTTGCGGCCCTGCACGATCAGCGCAGGCATCGGCAAGCGGGCGAAGGCCTGTGCCGGGTCCTGCTGGAGCAGGGTGATCAGGTAGGGCTGCACGCTGGGACGGAACACCTGGCGCAGTGGTGTCGGCACATCGAGGGTGGTCTGACCGGCCTGCAGGCGGTCGAGCAGGGCGCTGCCACCGGCCAGTTGCGCTGGCGACATGCGCTGGGCCAGCTGCTCGCGGAGCACGTCCGCCAGTGGCCGGCCCATGCCGGCCAGGGTGATCACCGCGCTGGCGCCGGCACGCTCGGCGGCCAGGCTGGCGATCAGCGCCCCTTCGCTGTGGCCGACCAGGATCAGCGGGCCGAAGCGTGGGTCGGCCTTGAGCTTGCGGCTCCAGGCCACCACATCGTCGACGTAGCGTTGCACGCTGAGGTCGCGCTCATCCGGCGTGGCCGGCTGGCTCGCCGCCACCCCGCGCTTGTCGTAGCGCACGCTGGCGATGTGCTCGTTGGCCAGCACCAAGGCCAGGCGCTTGAGGTTGTCGACGCGCCCCGAGGCCGGGTTGTTGCCGTCGCGGTCGGTGGGGCCGGAGCCAGCGATGATCAGCACCACCGGCGGTGGCGTGGCCTGTTGCGGCAGCAGCAGGCTGCCGTGCAGCACACCCTGGCCCGTGTCCAGGTCGATGGGGCGTTGCAGCACGGTGGGGGCAGCGGCTTGAGCCATGCCCGTGCACAGCAGGAGGAAGAAGGCGACGAGGCGCGACATCATGCGGTACTACAGTGGGGAGATGACGCTTTGACCCAATGTTTGCGGGAAGGTTCGCAGGCAGGGCCCACGCAGCGCACAGATTGCCATTCCATCTGTATACTGCCCGCTTTCGTTCATCTCAGGCAGATTTCGCGGAGCGTCCATGTCCGGCAATACCTACGGCAAGCTGTTCACTGTCACCACCGCTGGCGAAAGCCATGGCCCGGCGTTGGTCGCCATTGTCGATGGTTGCCCGCCTGGCCTGGAAATCTCCCTCGCCGACCTGCAGCACGACCTCGACCGGCGCAAGCCTGGCACCAGCCGGCATACCACCCAGCGACAGGAAGCCGACGAAGTGGAGATCCTCTCCGGCGTGTTCGAAGGCCGTACCACGGGCTGCTCGATCGGCCTGCTGATCCGCAACACCGACCAGAAGTCCAAGGACTACTCGGCGATCAAGGACCTGTTCCGCCCGGCCCACGCCGACTACACCTACCACCACAAGTACGGCATCCGCGACTACCGTGGCGGCGGCCGCAGCTCGGCCCGGGAAACCGCCATGCGCGTGGCCGCCGGTGCCATTGCCAAGAAGTACTTGGCAACCCAGGGCATCCAGGTGCGTGGCTACATGAGCCAGTTGGGCCCGATCGAGATCCCGTTCAAGAGCTGGGACTCGGTGGAGGAAAACGCCTTCTTCAGCCCCGACCCGAGCAAGGTGCCGCAACTCGAGGCCTACATGGACCAGCTGCGCCGTGACCAGGATTCGGTCGGAGCGAAGATCACCGTGGTGGCCGAAGGCGTGATGCCAGGCCTGGGCGAGCCGATCTTCGACCGCCTCGACGCCGAGCTGGCCCATGCGCTGATGAGCATCAACGCGGTCAAGGGTGTGGAAATCGGCGCCGGTTTCGCCAGCGTTGCGCAGCGTGGCACCGAGCACCGTGACGAACTGACCCCGGACGGCTTCCTCAGCAACAATGCCGGCGGCATCCTCGGTGGCATCAGCTCAGGCCAGCCGATCGTCGCCCACCTGGCGCTGAAGCCGACCTCCAGCATCACCACCCCGGGCCGCTCGATCGACGTCGATGGCAACCCGGTCGACGTCATCACCAAGGGCCGCCATGACCCGTGCGTCGGCATTCGCGCCACGCCGATCGCCGAAGCGATGATGGCCATCGTGCTGATGGATCACCTGCTGCGTCACCGCGCGCAAAATGCCGATGTGAAGGTCAACACCCCGGTGCTGGGCCAGCTCTGATTCGCCAGTGCCAACCTCTTCGCGGGTAAACCCGCTCCCACAGGGATATCACTGAACCTGAGGGCAGCGGGGGCTCTGTGGGGGCGGGTTTACCCGCGAAGAGGTCGGCACAGGTCCCACAAGGCTTATTCCATGCCTGCGATTCCCTACTGGCGCCTGTCCAGCTTCTACCTGTTCTATTTCGCCCTGCTGGGCTCCACCGCACCGTTCCTGGCCCTGTACTTCGACCACCTGGGGTTCTCCCCGGCTCGCATCGGCGAGCTGGTGGCCATCCCCATGCTGATGCGCTGCATCGCCCCCAACCTGTGGGGCTGGCTGGGTGACCGCAGTGGTCAGCGCCTGCTGATCGTGCGCCTGGGCGCCTTGTCGACCCTGGCCACCTTCTCGCTGATCTTCTTCGGCAAGAGCTACGCCTGGCTGGCGCTGGTCATGGCGCTGCACGCGTTCTTCTGGCATGCGGTGCTGCCGCAGTTCGAAGTCATCACCCTGGCCCACCTGCATGGGCAGACCTCGCGCTACAGTCAGGTGCGCCTGTGGGGTTCGATCGGCTTCATCCTCACCGTGGTCGGCCTGGGCCGGCTGTTCGAATGGCTGAGCCTGGATATCTACCCGGTGGCCCTGGTGACCATCATGGCCGGCATCGTCGCCGCCAGCCTGTGGGTGCCCAACGCCCAGCCGGTGGAGCAGAGCGAGCGCCCGGCGGCGGGCGGCTTCCTGCGCCAGCTGACGGCGCCAGGAGTGATCGCTTTTTATATCTGCGTGGCGCTGATGCAGCTCAGCCACGGCCCGTACTACACCTTCCTCACCCTGCACCTGGAACACCTGGGCTACAGCCGCGGCGCCATCGGCTTGCTGTGGGCGCTGGGGGTAGTGGCCGAGGTGCTGATGTTCATGGTCATGAGCCGCCTGTTTGCCCGCTTCAGCGTGCAGCGGGTACTGCTGGTCAGCTTCCTGCTGGCGGCGCTGCGCTGGCTGCTGCTGGGCAACCTGGCGGATGAGCCGGCCGTGCTGATCTTCGCCCAGTTGCTGCACGCGGCCACCTTCGGTTGCTTCCACGCCGCGTCCATCGCCTTCGTCCAGGCCAGTTTCGGTGCCCGCCAGCAAGGCCAGGGTCAGGCGCTGTATGCGGCGCTGTCGGGTACCGGCGGTGCGTTGGGCGCCTTGTATTCGGGCTACAGCTGGAAAATGCTGGGGCCGACCTTCACCTTTGGTATGGCCAGCGCCGCAGCGTTGGCGGCAGCCGTTATCATTGCCACTCGTTCGAAATCGACCAGGACCAGCAGCCGATGAGCATCCTCTGTGTTTTCCATCCGTCCAGCCCGGACTTGCCGAACAAGGTGCTGACCCACCACGACGACATCGCCGCGACCCTGGCCGAGCACGGCGTGCGCTTCAGCCATAGCCCGCTGGAGCTGCGCGTGCGCCCGGGCAGCAGCCAGGCGGATGTGCTCGACGCCTGTCGCGGGCACCTCGACCAACTGATGACGGACCAGGGCTGCGCGGCGTTCACGCTGCTCAACCGTGATGGCCTCGACCCGACCCAGGCCGATGTGCGCGACGAGCATGTGCACGACAGCGATGAAGTGTTCGCCGTGCTGACCGGCCGCGCACAAGTCGGCCTGCGCCTGGGCGAGTACGTATATGCGGTGTTGTGCGAAAAGGGAGACCAGCTGGTGGTGCCGGCAGGGACGCGACGTTGGGTGGAGCTGGGGGACAATCCGTTCTGCCTGGCGTTGCGCCTGTTTGGCAGTGAGCAGGGCGCGGAGCCGCGGTTTACCGGAGATGCGACTGCTCGGGCATTTCTCGGGATCGACGAGCTTTAGTGTCTGACCGGGCCCTATCGCGAGCTGCACTCGCTCCTGCCAGGCATCCCGCCATCCCTATGGGCAATGCAATACCCTTGCAGGAGCGAGCAAAGCTCGCGATAGGGCCGGTACAGACAAACCTCAGCGGTAGGTCGGCAGCGCAAACCGTTGCTGACTCTGCAGCATGGAAATCACCGGCAGCTCACTGGCCTGCTCGGCCAGGTCGCGGCGAATGGCACTGATCGCCCAGGACAACTGCTCGGCACTGTGCAACTGGCCGTAGGTCAGCACGCGGCGAGTGACCTTGCCATCAGCGGCGCGCAGGGTCAGCAGCACGCCACCGTCAGGGCGGGGCTGGGTGGCGACCTGGTAGGACGAGAACACCGAGACAAATTTTTCCTGGATGAGGTCCATATCAACTCCTGACTGTTGTGTGGGCAGACGTGAGTTGATCGTTGCAGTGACCGTGCCAGAACGTGAAGGCGGGGAAGTCCAGTAAATACAGGGTGTTATAGGGGATTTTCAGAAGCGGCATCGTGCAGGCTGCATGGTCGTGCATTTTGCACAGTGCATTTTGCACGGGTCAGGCGTTGCCTATCGGCCTCATAGAATCTGAACCTTTGACCGCAATGGCATGCCTGACAAAAACTTGGGCAATCATTTATGCCAGGAGGTTCCCGATGTCCGCTCAACCCACCGCTACCGCCATGACCGATGATGAAACCGCCGCTTTTGCCGAGCAGGTCTTCGAACGTGCCCGCCAGGGCGACGCCGAGATGCTCGGCCGCCTGCTGGCCAGCGGGCTGCCGGCCAACCTGCGCAATCACAAGGGCGATACCTTGCTGATGCTGGCCAGCTACCACGGCCAGCATGAAGCGGTGCGGGTGTTGTTGGCCCACGGCGCCGACCCGCTGATCGCCAACGACAACGGCCAGTTGCCAATCGCCGGTGCGGCGTTCAAGGGGGACCTGGCGATGATCCGTCTGCTGCTGGAAAGCGGCGTCCCAGTGGATGCTGCCGCACAGGACGGGCGCACCGCGCTGATGCTGGCGGCGATGTTCAACCGCGGCGAGATTCTCGACTTTCTGCTGGCCCAGGGCGCCGACCCGGCGCGCCAGGACGCCCGTGGCGCCACGGCGCTGATGGCGGCGCAGACCATGGGCGCGGTGGACGCCGCTGCACGCCTGCAAGCGCTGGCCGGCTAACTGCCTGGGGGCATTTGCGGCTATCCTTGGCGACTTTTCACCCGTCGCAGGCCCCCTTCATGAAAAACCAGTTGCTCGAATTCATCAGCCTCATCGGCGCCGGCTGCATGCGCGATGAGGACATCGAGCGCATCGCCGACGAGGCCGCCCAGGCCTACGCCGACCCCGCTGCCTTCCTCGCCGCCAACCCGGATATCAACTACGACGACAGCTTCCCGATCCCGCTTGGCGAATGGGTTGTGCTCGGCAGCCTGCCTGACACAGTGGTGTTCCAGGCCGACAGCTATCAGGAGCTGTTCCAGCACATCAGCGATTCGTTCGACCAGAGCGTGCCGTTCACCCTCAAGCCCAAGCAGCTGGCGCGCACCGAGCCGCTGACCGCACTCAATCGCATCCAGGTGCAGATGGGCGCGTTGAACAAGGAGGCGGGCGGTTATGTGCTGCTCAACTTCAGCCAGCTGCTCGATGACGAACTGCAGATGGTGATGGTTGGCCAACAGGACCTGGCGCGGGTGCTGGAGCTGGGGGCAGAGGTGGGGATCAAGGTGGAGCCGGCACTGGAGGCCCTGAAAGTCGCGGTGCACGTCTAAAAAGGGCATGCTGATCAACCTGTAGGAGCGGCCTTGTGTCGCGAAAGGGCCGCAAAGCGGCCCCAGCAATCGTTGTGACACATCAGATTGTCGGGGCTGCTCCGCAGCCCTTTCGCGACACGAGGCCGCTCCTACAGGGAGGTGCTGATCTCGCTTAGCCCAACGCGGTATCCAGAAACATCATCACTGCAAACCCACCCATCAACCCCAGGGTCGCCGCCGTCTGGTGCCCGTTACGGTGGGTTTCGGGAATCACCTCGTGGGACACCACGAAGATCATCGCCCCCGCCGCTAGCCCCATGCTGATCGGGTAGGCCAGGGCAAACCCGGTGGAAATGCCCAGGCCGATCACCGCGCCCAGGGGTTCCATCAGCCCCGATCCAATCGCCACCAGCGCAGCTTTCAGGTTCGACAGCCCGGTCGTCCGCAAGGCCAGGGCCACGGCCAGGCCTTCAGGGATGTCCTGGATGGCGATGGCGCTGGTCAGCGGCAGGCCGATGTTCATGTCGCCATTGGCGAAGCTCACCCCGATCGCCATGCCTTCGGGCAGGTTGTGCAGGGTGATCGCCAGCACGAACAGCCACACCCGGCTCAGCCGTTCGGCCTCCGGGCCGCAGGGGCCGGTGCTTTCATGCTCGTGCGGGGTGAAACGGTCGAGGCCGAGCATCAGCAGCACACCCAGGCCCATGCCCAGCACCACGGTGAATGCCGCCGCCGGGCCATTGCCGGTGATCGCCCGGGCGGCATCAAGGCCCGGCAGGATCAGCGAGAACGAACTGGCCGCCAGCATCATGCCGGCGGCAAAGCCGAGCATCACATCCTGGCTGCGCGTGCTGACATCGCGCAGCACCACCGCCAGCACCGCACCCAGGGCGGTGGCGGCAAAACCAGAAAGCCCGCCGAGCGCGGCCAGGTGCAGGTTGTCGGCATGGTCGCCGTTGATGGCGTTCCAGAAGCTGGCCGCCAGCAGCACGATCACCGCCAGCAAGCTCATGCCAAGGCCCGCGCTGAGCCATGGGGTGCTGTGCACCTGTTGGCGCCAGGCGCTCAGCAAAGAGGGCGGGGTGGCACTTTGAGTGGGGGCTGGGGGCATGTGAACCTCGTCTCCATTGATGCTTGCAGTTTATGCAGTGACAAGCGTGGCTCGCCAAGGATTCCCTTCTATAGCCTTGATAGGGGACTATGCTCAGCAACAGCCTTTCAAGGAGAACGCGGCAATGGGCTCTACTTTCAATGGCCTGGTCGGCCTGATCATCCTCGCCCTGGACATCTGGGCAATCCTCAATGTGATCAAGAGCAGCAGCGAAGTGGGGATCAAAGTGTTGTGGATTCTGCTGATTGCCCTGTTGCCGGTGATCGGCCTGGTGATCTGGGCGATTGCCGGGCCGCGGGGCAATGTGCGGATATGAAAGCCGCGTCCCAGACAAAATCAGCAATAGTAACGTGACAAAATTTTCACATTGGATTAAACAGAATCCGCTCCCGCA
The DNA here is from genome assembly GCF_052041945.1 of Pseudomonas sp. SMN11. NCBI lineage: Bacteria > Pseudomonadati > Pseudomonadota > Gammaproteobacteria > Pseudomonadales > Pseudomonadaceae > Pseudomonas > Pseudomonas sp. SMN11. The sequence goes on from NZ_JBKGGW010000014.1 coordinate 100,646, forward strand.
TAATGCTTGCGTTGGGCCAGCCCCAACGCCACCTCCGCAAACCGCAATCCTAGGACCTTCCCATTCATGGCTAACACGGATGCCTTGAGGCAACAGGGCGCGCGAGCGTTCACGCCGACCTTGAAATCGCACCTGGCCTATACGCTGCTCAGCGGCCTGGTGATCATGTTGATGCTCAGCCTGGTACGCCTGGCGCTGCTGGTCTACAACAGCGACATGATCGGCGACACCCCTTACTCGACTGTCGCCGAAGGCTTCTTCAACGGATTGCGCTTCGACCTGCGGGTGGTGGTGTACCTGAGCATACCGCTGCTGCTGGCAATGTTGAGCCCCTGGCTCATGGCCCGGCGCGGGCTGTTCCGCTTCTGGCTGACCCTCGCCTCGAGCGTGGTGATGTTCCTCGGCCTGATGGAGATGGACTTCTACCGCGAGTTCCACCAGCGCCTCAACGGCCTGGTCTTCCAGTACATCAAAGAAGACCCGAAGACCGTGCTGAGCATGCTCTGGTACGGCTTCCCGGTGGTTCGCTACCTGCTGGCCTGGGCTTTTGGCACTTGGCTGCTGAGCCTGCTGTTCAAGGGCATCGACCGCCTGACCCGGGGTACCGGCCAGCAGCGCGTAGCGCCTTGGTACAACCGCCTGGCGGTGTTCATGGTGATCCTGCTGGTGGCCGTGGTCGCCGCCCGTGGCACCCTGCGCCAGGGGCCGCCGATGCGTTGGGGTGATGCTTTCACCACCGACTCCAACTTCGTCAACCAGCTGGGCCTGAACGGCACCCTGACTCTGATCGACGCTGCCAAGAGCCGCTTCGGCGAAGACCGCGCCAATATCTGGAAGCCGGTGCTGAAGCAGGAGCTGGCCACCGAGACCGTGCGCAAACAGCTGCTGACCGCCAACGACACCCTGGTCGACGCCGACGAGGCCGCCATACGCCGCGATTTCGTGCCGCCGGCCGACCGCACTCTGCCGATCAAGAACGTCGTGGTGATCCTCATGGAAAGCTTCGCCGGTCACTCGGTAGGCGCCCTGGGCAGCCCGAACAACATCACCCCGTACTTCGACAAGCTGGCCAAAGAAGGCCTGCTGTTCGACCGCTTCTTCTCCAACGGCACCCATACCCACCAGGGCATGTTCGCCACCATGGCCTGCTTCCCCAACCTGCCAGGCTTCGAATACCTGATGCAGACCCCTGAGGGTGGCCACAAGCTGTCGGGCCTGCCGGCGCTGCTCAGTGCCCGTGACTACGATGATGTCTACGTCTACAACGGCGATTTCGCCTGGGACAACCAGTCCGGGTTCTTCGGCAACCAGGGCATGACCACGTTCATTGGCCGTAACGACTTCGTCAACCCGGTGTTCTCCGACCCGACCTGGGGTGTGTCCGACCAGGACATGTTCGACCGCGGCAACGAGGAACTGGCCAAGCACGACCAGAAGAAGCCGATCTACGCGCTGCTGCAAACCCTGTCCAACCACACGCCGTACGCGCTGCCGAGCAACCTGCCGGTCGAGAAGGTCACAGGCCAAGGTCGCCTGGACGAGCACCTGACTGCCATGCGCTACTCCGACTGGGCGCTGGGCCAGTTCTTCGAGAAGGCGCGCAAGGAGCCGTACTTCAAGGACACCCTGTTCGTGATCGTCGGCGACCACGGCTTCGGCAACCAGCAGCAGGTCACCGAGCTGGACCTGGGCCGCTTCAACGTGCCGCTGCTGCTGATCGCGCCGGGCATTCAGGAGAAGTTCGGTGCGGTCAACCACACCGTGGGTACCCAGGTCGACATCGTGCCGACCATCATGGGCCGCCTGGGTGGCGAGACCCGTCACCAGTGCTGGGGCCGCGACCTGCTCAACCTGCCTGAGGGCGACCCGGGCATCGGCATGATCAAGCCGTCGGGCAGCGAGCAGATCGTCGGCCTGGTCAAGGGCGACCACCTGCTGATCGAGTCCAAGGACATGAGCCCGCGCATGTACCGCTACCAGCTGGGCAGCGAGTTCAAGGCCGAGCTGATCGAAAGCCCGGAGCAGCCGCAGATGTTGCAGCAGCTCGAGGCCTTCATCCAGACCGCGACCAAGAGCTTGCTGGACAACACCGCCGGTGTTGTTCACGGTACGCCAAAGAAATAAGCATCATGTAGCAAACAGAAAGGGCCGCATTGCGGCCCTTTCTGTTGCAGGAACGAATCCCCAGGCCCAAGGTCTGCATTAACAGGCGTCACACACTGGGTGTTCTTTGATTGAGAGGGCAATTCAATGAAAGAGTGGGAAGTCATCTTTGCCGACCAGAAAGGCGAGCCAACCACCTTGCTGCTGCACGGTGAACAGTGCCCCAGCGAGGAGGAGGCAGCTCGCGCCATCCGTTCGCATCTGTTTCCGGTCATGGATGAGCTGGACCTCAACGACTTCCAGGACCGCGCCCCATCCCCCACGGCACGCTGGCTCAAGGAGCAGAACGGCGTGATCATCACCAGCATCCACGAAGCGCTCTGAATCACGGGTTGGCGTGGTGCCTGCGCAGGCACTACGCTGGTGGGAGGTGCCGGCCTTTTCTGCGGGCCTGCACTCATTCAACTCGCGTCTTGCATCAGCTCGATCTGTCGGCAGTGCCGGCAGGTGCGTAGTGCACGGAAAGTCTATCCATTGCTTTATTCGGGAGGACGATTCATGAGCAGCCTGAACGACGATATCAGCAGCAATGTCCTGCGCCAGATGAAAGCTGGCGGTTTCGACTTCACCCGCATCCACCCCATCGAGTTCTACGCGGTCTTTCCAGATGAAGCCGGCGCGCGACGTGCAGCCGGGCAGTTTCGTGGCGAATCGTTGAATGCTCAGGTGCGTGAACTGGACGATGGCGCGTGGCACCTGGAACTGAGCAAGGTCATGTACGCCACTTACGGCGGGATTGGTGATTTTGAGGAAGCCTTCGAGCAGGTTGTTTCACCCTATGGCGGCGAAGTCGAAGGGTGGGGCGTCAAGCAGGAAAGGCCGATTGCCTGACAGGAATGAGTTGCCTTCTTCGCGGGCGTACCCGCGAAGAAGACTCCCCGATTTCAGGGCCTGCGCCCAGCCATATGCCCCAGATAAGCCAATAGCGCATCCAGCTCCTGCTCACTCAACACATTCTCGGCAAACCCTGGCATCCGCGCCTGCGGCCATTGCCGCAAACTCTGCGGGTCGCGAATGTACTTGCGCAGGTACTCAGGCCGGAAGTACTCGGTCGGGTTGTGCGGAACGTTCAGGTCCGGCCCGAACTGCGCGTCCCCTGCACCATTGAGCCGATGGCAGGCCAGGCAGTTCTGCTGGAACAGGGCAAAGCCCTGGCGCACCGAGTCATTGGCCGGCAGCCCGGGGTCGGGCAGCAGCGCCGGAAAACGCTGTTCGACCGGCGCCAGCTGGCGAATCGTGGCGACCTGGAAGGGCCATTGCTCGGGGCGGATGCCGCTCGCCTGCGGGTTGCTCCACACCAGGTAGAATGGCCCGGCGCTCGGCTTGCCATCGCCCAGCGCTGGCCAAGGCCTGGCCGGGTCCTCGACGGCCAGCCAGGCACGGGCCGGGCCTTCCTGCAGCAAGGGCCCGGCTGGCATTTCTGCGGCAAAGCCGTCCAGTGCTACCGCCTGCAGATGGTCATCGGAATTTACCCCTTGCAGCAGCGTTGCCAGGGGCACAGCGCGATAATGCATGGGCCGCTTGTAGGAAACGTCCTGATCGATCTCGATGTCGCGTGCCTGAGGGTGCTTGAGCAGTTCCTCGCTGGACCACTGCCGGGCACTGTCACCCAGCTCCAGGTGCAACTGCGCCGCCGACAGCGGCAGACTCAACAACAGGGCTAGCAGGGCAATGCAGTGGCGCATGGGCAATCTCCGACCGGAAAGTCGCAGGTTAACCCAAGCGTGGCACTGGCGCTTTCAGCCGAACAACCGCGTGAGATTGGGAAGAATCAGCAGCAACGTCGTGGCGAAGAGAATGAGCCCGGCTTGGCGAAGTTTCGATTGTCTGAACATGGCGGACCGCCTTTTTGTTGTTATTCCTGAATACCCGTTGGCTTCCTTGTCGGGTCTGCTTGCTTCATGTATGTGGATATAAACCACCCGCGGGGCGAGCGTTAACCACTATTGAGAACCCTTTGTTCTAAAAGGGTGGCTACCTGATTTCGACTGGCTATGAGGCCAGTGGCCATAGCGCTGGGTAGCTCTGCCTAGACAGCCGCGTATGCAGTTGATGTTCCCCGACAAAATGTGACCGTTCGTCAGTGCAGCCTACTTGCTTGTACGTGGCTTTCGCGTCAGTCTCTACAACAGATTCCCACCCATGTCGTTCAGGACTATCCCTATGTCGTTACGCATCTGCATCCTTGAAACCGATGTCCTGCGACCGGAGTTGACCGCGCAGTACCAGGGCTACGGAAGGATGTTCGAGCAGCTCTTCTCGCGTCAGCCGATCGCAGCCGAGTTTCGTGTGTACAACGTGATGAACGGTGACTACCCGCCCGACGGCGAACGCTTCGATGCGTACCTGGTGACGGGCAGCAAGGCTGATTCGTTCGGTAGCGATCCCTGGATCCAGACACTCAAGGCCTATCTGCTCAAGCTTTACGAGCGTGGCGAGAAGCTGCTAGGTGTGTGTTTCGGTCATCAACTGCTGGCGCTGACCCTGGGCGGCAAGGCCGAGCGCGCCGACAAGGGCTGGGGCGTGGGCGTTCACCGCTACTCGCTGGCGGCGCATGCGCCATGGATGGACCCGGAAGTGTCCGAACTGACCTTGCTGATCAGCCATCAGGACCAGGTCACCGAGCTGCCGGAAGGCGCCACGGTGATCGCCTCCAGCGATTTCTGCCCGAATGCGGCGTACCACATCCGTGACCAGGTGCTGTGCTTCCAGGGGCACCCGGAGTTCGTCCATGACTATTCCCGAGCGCTGCTCGATGCACGTCAGGAGTACCTGGGGGACGAGGTGTACCACAAGGCCATTGCCAGTTTGGCTACCGAGCACCAGGGTGACCTGGTGGGCGAGTGGATGATGCGCTTCATCCAGCAGCCGGCCAAGGCCAGCGACAGCGCTGCATGATCAAGCTTGGGGCTGCTTTGCAGCCCTTTCGCGACACAAGGCCGCTCCTACAGGGTTACGCGATCTCCTGTAGGAGCGGCCTTGTGTCGCGAAAGGGGCGCAAAGCGCCCCCGGCATTCTAAAGCCAGCCAGATTTCTTGAAGCTGGCGTACAACGCCGTACACCCAACCCCGATCAGCCCAAGCACCCCGAAATAACCATAGTGCCAGCTCAACTCCGGCATGTTCTGGAAGTTCATGCCGTAAACCCCGGCAATCGCCGTGGGGAAGGCCAATATCGCCGCCCACGCCGCAAACTTGCGCTGCACAATGCTCTGCCGCGACGATTCCAGCAGCATGCCGATCTCGATGGTCTGGCTGGCGATGTCGCGAATTCCGGCCAGGTCCTCCATCTGCCGCGTCACGTGGATCTGCACGTCACGGAAGTACGGGCGCATGTTTTTGTCGATGAACGGGAAGCTCAGGCGCTGCAGTTCCTCGCTGACTTCCACCATCGGCGCCACGTAGCGGCGCAGGCGCAGGATGTCGCGGCGCAGGCTATGCAGGCGCTGGATATCCTCCTCCTGCAGTGTGGTGCTCAGCACACTCTGTTCCAGCTCCTCGATCTCGCCATGAATGGCCTCGCTGACCGGCTGGTAGTTCTCTGTAACGAAGTCGAGCAGGGCATACAGCACGAAGTCTTCACCATGTTCGAGCAGCAGCGGGCGCGCTTCGCAGCGCTGGCGCACCAGGGCGTAGGATTTCGAGTGGCCGTTGCGGCAGGTGATGATGTAGCCGTTACCGGCGAAGATGTGGGTTTCGATGAACTCCAACTTGCCTTCGTGGCGTACCGGCGAGTAGGTGACGATGAACAGCGCGTCGCCGAAGGTTTCCAGCTTGGGCCGGCTGTGCTTTTCCAGCGCATCCTCGATGGCCAGTTCGTGCAGGTTGAACTGGCACTGCAGGTTGGCCAGCTCCTCGGCATTGGGCTCTTCCAGGCCGATCCACACGAAGTGCCCCGGCTTGCGCGCCCACTCGCTGCCTTCGTCGATATTGATGTTGGTGACCTTTCTGCCGGCGGCGTACACCGCCGATGCCACGACTCGACCCATGGTTATCTACTTGTTCGGTTGCACACGGGTTACAGCTTGGGCTGTAGTTGGCCGTAGAGCAACTGTAGGAGCGAGCTTGCTCGCGATGAAGCAAACTAGGTCTTTTTCAGTTCACTTTCCATAAGGTCGATACATTGCTGCATCTGGGTACGGCACTGTTCGATCAATGCCGGCACATCCTGCTGGCTGAGGCCGCTGGTGGCAATCGGTGGCAGTGAACGGACGATCACGGTTCGCCGCCGCCAGCTGTTCAGGCTCAGGCGCCGGGCATAACGGCTGACGCACACTGGCACGATCGGCACGCCGGCCTCCACGGCCATGTGAAACGCACCTTTCTTGAACGCCAGCAGCTGTTCTTCGGGGTTGCGCGTGCCTTCCGGGAAGATCCATATCGAAGTGTCGTCGCGCAGGATGCGCGTGGTGGTCTGCATGGCCTTGCGCGCCTGGTAGGCGTTCTTGCGGTCGATCAGCACGTTGCCACCCAGCCAGAACAGCTGGCCGAACAGCGGAATCCAGCCGAGGCTCTTCTTGCCGATGGCGACCGTGCGTTGCGGCACGACACGGCCAAGGATGAACAGGTCGTAGTTGGACTGGTGATTGGCCACGATCACGCAGCCAGGCGGCTGGTCCCACAGCGGGCCGACTTCGGCCTTGACCTTGATGCGCATCAGCCAGATGGCCGGCACGCTGTAGAGGCGGGCGAAGAGGCGGCTGTTGTCGCGGTTGAAGGGGCGTAGCAGGCCGATCAGCAGGCCGAGGGCGCCCGCCAGCAAGAAGTGCAGCCCCAGCAGGAGCATGCGAAGGGAATAAAGCATGGTACGGCTCACACCAGACAGTCGCGGCGCAGTGTACGGCTGTGCACTGGCCGGGGCAAACCTTGGTGTGAGCCGTTGCGATCAGCCCATGTGGCCCTGATCGAGCAGAATCGCCTCGTCCAGGGTGTCCAGCAGCTCCTTGCGCACTTTCAGCTTGGTGTTCTTGTGCGCCAGCATGTTCAGCTTCTTCAGCTCGCGGGCAACGCCCTGGGCGACTTCAAGCAGCTGCTCGGCCGGCACCACTTTGTCGAGGAAGCCGGCATCCAGTGCATCCCTAGGCTCGAACATCTCGGCATTGATCACCGAGCGGTGGAAGGCCGAGCGGCGCAGGCGGTCGCGGGCCAGCTCGATGCCGGCGTGGTGCATGGTCATGCCGATCTGCACTTCATTCAGGCCGATCTTGTACGGGCCTTCGACGCCGATGCGGTAATCCGCCGACAACAGCAGGAAGGCACCCTTGGCCACGGCGTGGCCGGGGCAGGCGACGATCACCGGGAACGGGTGCGACAGCAGGCGGCGGGCCAAGGTGGAGCCGGCGGTGACCAGGGCAACGGCTTCTTTGGGGCCGGAGGTCATCACCTTGAGGTCGTAACCCCCGGAGAGGATGCCCGGCTGGCCGGTGATGATCACCACGGCACGCTCCTGCGTAGCGCGGTCGAGGGCGGCATTGAAGGCCGCGATGACGTCCGGCGAGATGGCGTTGACCTTGCCGTTGTTCAGGGTCAGGGTGGCGATGCCGTCTTCGGCGTGGTAGGTAATCAGCTCGCTCATGGCGCAATCCTTAGGGTGACGTGGCGACGACGTTACCCAGCGCGGCGGGCCAGGTAAAGCAGCAAGGCTGACCGGCCAGTCAGCGTCGGGGCGCGATGCCTTGCGTGGCGAGGGCAGCGCGTTTGCTGCGGGTAAAAGCGCTGGCGAGATTGGCAGCAATGCCCTGGCAACCTCGGTTTTTCAGTGGGTTGGCTTAAATGCATGAAAAATTTGAAAAAAATGCTTGCCAAAGAAAAGCTCTTCTACTAAATTAGCGCGCCTCGACGGGGTGAAAGCCTTGAAGAGAAAACGGTGAAGTGTCCGAGTGGTCGAAGGAGCACGCCTGGAAAGTGTGTATACGAGAAATCGTATCAAGGGTTCAAATCCCTTCTTCACCGCCACATTCTGCGAAAGCCCCCGAGCTGAAAAGTTCGGGGGCTTTTTGCATTCTGCGGCCTTGTAGGAGCGGCCTAGTGTCGCGAAAGGGCTGCGAAGCAGCCCCAGCAATTTGTGCGTCTGCGCTGAAACCCTGGGGCTGCTTCGCAGCCCTTTCGCGACACAAGGCCGCTCCTACAAGGCCGTCACTCGCTCCAGAGACTCAAAAGTTCACTGAGGCCGACAGCCGTGCCGTCCGCGGTGCCCCTTGGAACAGGTAGTTGTCGCCCAGGTAATCCCCCACATCGCGCCAGTAGCGCTTGTCGAAGACGTTATCCACCGTCAGCCGCAGCACGGTGTCATACCCACCGAACTGCGTGCGGTAGCGGCTACCGATGTCGAACACAGTGTACCCACCCACCTCAACGTTACCAGCCTGGCTCGCATACTTGCTGGCGCTGTAGCGCGCGCCGCCGAGCAAGGCCAGGCCAGGCACTGGCAGGCTGTACTCGGCCTGCAGTGCGGCACGCAGCCGCGGCACGTTGATCGCCTGATGGCCCTCGTAGGCATCGGTGCCGCTGTCCTGTACCCGGGCGCGAATCGCCGCGGCGCTGGCGTGAAGCTGCAGATTGGAGGTTGCCCAGCCGCTGGCGCCCAGTTCCAGGCCGATGTTCTTCTGCTGGCCCTGCTGAACATAGGTGAAGCTGCCGTCGCCTTCCGGGCGTGCGTACTGATACGCCTGGCGGATCTGGAACAGCGCGGCGCTGAAGCTCATGCCTTGCCAGTCACGCTTGATACCTAGCTCCAACTGGTGGGAGAGGGTAGGGGCAAGAATTTCGGCCGCGTTGCTGGCGTACCAGGGGGCTGTGCCGCCCGCGGACAACCCCTTGGCGTAGCTGGCATACAGCGTGGTATCGGGGCGTGGTTTGTAGATCAACGCGGCATTGGGCAGCAGTTGGTATTGCCGAGTATGCCGCCCGGCCACGCCGTTCTCGTCCCAGGTTTTCTCGTCCAGGCGCACTTCGCGGGCACCCAGTACGGTCTGCCATTGCTCGTTGAAAGTGATGCGATCGCTGACGAACAGGCCGTACTGGCGGCTGTCCAGGCGCTTTTCGCTGGCACCGACCGGCTTGTCCGACGGCGCCACGGCCGGTGCGCCGGTATAGATGTTGCCGCTGCCGACCAGCTCGTTGTAATAGGGGCGCTGGTCGAGCGTGCGGCGTTGGGCGCTGCTGCCCACGGTCAGGTCGTGCTGCGCACCCAACGCGTCGAAATGGCCATTGAGCATGGCCTGGGCTTCATCGGTGCGGCGGGTATCGTCGGGGCTGCGAAAGTCATAGATGTCGTAGTCGCCTTCGGGGCTGAAATGCGACTGCCAGCCACCCTCGCTGCCCCACGCGAACGCACTGTAGTCGTCGATCACCACCTTGCTGCGCGATGCACTCAGGGTGCCGGTCCAGGCCTCGTTGAAGCGGTACTCGAAGCGCCCGCCCAGGTTCAGCGAATCGTTCTGCACAGGCTTTGCCCAGTGCTGGTAGGCCAGGCGGTCGCTCGGGTCGATACCGTGGGGCAGTTCGCTGCCGCCCAGCAGCTGATACCCCGGTACTGACCGCTGTTCGCGGTGCTGGTACTCGGCGTCGAGCTGCAAGGTGGCATCGGGGTTGATCTGCCAGTCGAAGGCCAGAGAGGCGAAGTCGCGTTTGCCGTCGGCATGGTCGACGTAGGACCGGATGTCCTCGTGGGCAAGGTTGGCGCGCAGGCCAAACTGCCGCTCACTGCCGAACCAGCCGCCGAGGTCGGTGGCCAGGTAGCGTTCGCCTTCGCCGTTCGTCGAAACCGTCACGCTGCGCACGTCGGCGGCACGCTTGGTCACGTAGTTGATCAGCCCGCCGGGCTCCGACACGCCGCTTTGCAGGCCGGACAGGCCCTTGAGCAACTCGACCTGCTGCATGTTCTCCACTGCCACGTTCTGCTCGCCGGCGATAGTCTGGCCATTGATGCGATAGCTGCTGGCCGCGTTGAGCTCGAAGCCGCGCACGTTGAAGTTCTCGTAGTAACCGATCGGGGCATAGCTTTCGCCTACCGATGCGTCGCTCTGCAGCACTTCGCTGAGCAGGCGGACCAGGCGGTCTTCCAGCAGTTGCTGGCTGAACACGCTGACCGAGGCCGGGGTGTCGAGCAAGGGGGCAGGCTGGAAGCCGCCGACCGAGGCCTCGCGCACCTGGTAGCCCTCATCGCCGTAGGTGTCGGATACCTGCACAGGGGCCAATTCCAGGCTGTCTTCGGCCAGGCCATGGGTGCTGTGCAGGGCCAGGCCCAGGCTGAGCAGGCTCAGGGGCAGGTGAGGGCGAAGGAGGGGCATGCAGGGGCGTCCTTGGGTGAAGCGCGCACAAGCCGCCTCGCGGGTAACCCCCGTGAAGCGGCCGCAACAGGCGGAAAAAAGGGCCGCTATTTTAGCAGGCCCAGACCCCGCAGGGGCTCAATCGACAGTTGCCGGGCGGCGATGCTGGCGCCAGGTGTCGTCGATCTTCGACCAAGTCTTGCCGTCGGTAATGGCCATCAGCTTGCGGCCATCCTTGAAGGTCGCCAGGAAGGTGGCTTCTTCCTCCTTGCCGCCCAGCCAGAGCCCGGCCAGCAGGCCCACAGGGCCGGCCACCAGCGCTCCGGCCACGCCCCAGCCGAGAGCGGTACCCAGGCTGCGACTGGACTCCAGGCTGGCCAGGCGCAGGTCAGCGATACGGGCCAGAGAAATTCGCTCGCCGGGTGAAGGGCTGCGCGGGGTCTTGAGTGTGAGCGATCCATTGCGAAACTCGCCTTCACCTTGCAAGAAATCGCCGGATTGCACCGTGAGTCTTGTCATTGAATCATCCTGTCAGTGAAAGGTCCTTGACCAGCGCTTACTGAGCGCCGCCGGGGCAGGCAAGTCAACGGCCAGGCGACGGAGGGTAATGCGGTGGGTTGTCGCGTTCAATGATGGCTTCAGGCTAGCTGCGCGGCGGCCTTGCGCTGCGCCAGGCCCCATACCACCAGGGCCAGCGTGCCGATCACCAGGCCTGCCACCACGATGCCCATCCACCCTTGCCGCTGGAACAGCTGCGTGCCCAGCAACGAGCCTAGCGCACCGCCGATGAAGTAACAGGTGATGTAACCGGCATTCAGCCGCGTACGGGCTTCAGGTCGCAAGGCAATCACCGCATTCTGGTTGCTCACGTGCACCAGCTGCACGGCCAGGTCCAGGACCAGCACGCCCACCAGCAAGGCCAGCAGCGAGCTTTCGGCAAAGCCCAGCGGGATCCACGACAACAGCAGCGCCACCAGGCCAACCGTGGTGCCCAGCGAGCCTTTGCCGCGGTCGGCCAGGCGCCCGGCCCAGTTGGCCGCCAGTGCACCGGCTGCACCGGCCAGGCCGAACAGGCCGATGGCCGCGTCGGAGTAGTGGTAGGGCTCGCGTGCCAGCAGGAACGCCAGTGGTGTCCAGAACAGTGCGAACAGGCTGAACGCCAGGAGCCCGAGCAGCGAGCGCAGGCGCAGCACCGGCTCTTCGATGAACAGGCGGAACACCGAGCCGATCAGCGCCGGGTACTTCAGGCCGGCGTGGCTGTTGTGTTCGGGCAGGTTGCGGTACAGCGCCAGTGCAGCGAGTGCCATCAGCACGGCGGCCAGCACATAGATGCTGCGCCAGCCGCCCAGTTCGGCCATGAAACCGGCCGCAGTACGCGCCAGCAGGATGCCCAGCAGCAGCCCGCTCATCAAGGTGCCCACGGCGCGACCGCGCTGATGCGGCTCGCTCAGGGTGGCGGCCATCGGCACGAGGATCTGCGCCACCACCGAGAACAGGCCGGTGAGCGCGGTGCCAAGCAGCAACCAGGGAAGGCTCGGGGCACAGGCGCTGATGACCAGGCCCAGGGTAGAGATGGCCGTCATCACCACGATCAGCCGGCGCTGTTCGAACAGGTCGCCCAGCGGCGCCAGCAGCAGCAGGCCGGCGCCATAGCTCAGTTGCGCGGCGATGACGATGCTGCCGGCGCTGGCGGTACTCAGGCCGAACTGTTGGGCGATGCTGTGCAGCAGCGGTTGCGCGTAGTAATTGCTGGCCACGGCCAGGCCGGTGGCGGTGGCCATCAGCAGGATCAGGGCGCGGCTCAGGGAGGGGGATTTCATGGGCAATCTCGTCGCGGGCAGTAAGTGGCAATAAGTATCTGGAAGTGTCTTGAATGACGCCAATGTATAGTTTTCAGCTTATCCATCTTGAAAGCAGATAGATCGATGAACCTGAAGCAGCTTGAATATGCCCTGGCCGTGGCCGATACGTGCAGTTTCACCCGTGCCGCCGAGCGTTGCCATGTGGTGCAGTCGGCCCTCAGCCACCAGGTGGCAAGGTTGGAGGCGCAGCTGGGGGTCAGCCTGTTCGAGCGTAGTTCGCGGCGGGTACGACTGACGCCTGCCGGTGAGGCGTTCGTGCTCAGTGCCCGGCCTGCCGTGGAGGCCGCCAGGCGCATTGCCGATGACGTGGCGGCGGCGTGCGGCCAGGTCCGTGGGCGGTTGTCGATTGGCGAAATCAGTTCGCTGACAGCGCTGGACCTGGTCGATGTGCTGGCAGTGTTTCATGGCCGTTTTCCGGATGTGGACGTGCGTTGGCTCACCGCAAAAAGCGAACTGTTGATTGCCGATGTCTGCGAGCGGCGGCTGGATGTCGGTTTCATCGGCTTGTGGCAGGGCGAGGTGCTGCAAGGCGTGCAGCATCGTTTGCTGGCACGGGAAGAGCTGGTGGCCGTGTTGCCGCCAGGCCATGTGCAGGCGGGCAGGGCGCAGCTGGCTTTGGCAGACCTGGCTGATCAGGTGCTGGTGGACTTTCCTGAGGGTACCGGCGCGCGGCGCCAGACGGACGAGGCGTTTCAGGCGGCGGGGCTGGCAAGGCGGGTGCAGTTCGAGATCGGGCATATTCGCCTGGTGGAAAAGTTCGTGCAGCGGGGCATGGCGGTCGGCTTGGTGCCGGAGCGCGTGGCCCAGGGGTTTCAGGGAGTGGCCGTAGCGCGGCTGGTGGATGCGCCGGTGCGGCATCTGTATGCCGTGTGGGCGCAGAGCCCGACGCCGGCAGCGCGGGCGTTTCTGGAGGTCTTGGAGCAGAGCCTGGGCGTCAGGGGTTGCTCTGTGCCGGCCTCTTCGCGGGGCAAGCCCGCTCCCACAGGTACCGCATAATGTCCAGAATTGCGGAGAACCTGTGGGAGCGGGCTTGCCCCGCGAAAGGGCCGGTACAGGCTGATGTCAGGCGGCAAACCCACCATCGGCCAACAAGCTGGCCCCGGTGATGTAACCCGCCTCAGGCCCCGCGAGGTAGGCCACGAAGCTGGCAATTTCATCCGCCTGCCCGTACCGCCCGATGGCCATCAATGGAATCAGGCTTTCGGCAAACTCGCCACTGGCCGGGTTCATGTCGGTATCCACCGGCCCCGGCTGCACGTTGTTCACGGTAATCCCCTGCGGCCCCAGGTCACGGGCCATGCCCTTGGTCAAGCCGACCAGTGCTGACTTGCTCATGGCATACGGGGCGCCACCGGCAAACGGCATGCGTTCGGCATTGGTGCTGCCGATGTTGATGATGCGCCCACCCTGGCCCATGTAGCGGGCAGCGGCCTGGCTGGCGACGAACACGCTGCGCACGTTGACTGCGAGGGTGCGGTCGAAGTCCGCCAGGTCGAACTCGGCCAGCGGCGCAACCGCCAGCACGCCGGCGTTGTTGACCAGGATATCGAGGCGGCCGAACGCCTTCACGGCGTCGTCTATCGCCAGTTGCAACGCGGCAGCGTCGGCGCTGTCGGCGCGCAGGGCCAGGGCCTGGCCGCCAGCGGCCTTGACCTCTTCGGCCAGCGCTTCGGCGGGGCCGGCAGAGCTGATGTAGGTGAAGGCCACCTGTGCACCTTCGCGGGCCAGGCGCCGAACGATGGCCGCGCCGATACCGCGTGAACCGCCTTGGACGAAGGCGACTTTGCCTTCGAGGGTAAGTTGCTTGGACATGCTGATCTCCTGCTGGAAGCAAGGCCGGATGCCTTGGATGGACGCAGTATCGACCGATGATTACCTGCTGATAAGATGGCAATCACTATCAGCAGAGTAAACCTTTGGTTGGCAATCATGGCCATGGAGTCTTTCAACGCCCTCGAGTGCTTCATCCGAAGCGCCGAGGTGGGCAGTTTCGCCGAGGCGGCCCGGCGCCTGAGCATCACCCCGGCGGCAGTGGGCAAGCACGTTGCCCAGCTGGAAGCGCGCCTCGGGGTGCGGCTGTTCCAGCGTAGTACGCGCAAGCTCACCTTGACCGAAGCGGGGCAGCGTTTTCTCGGCGAGGTGAGCGACAGCTTTCGCACCATCCAGTACGCCGTGGCCAACCTGGCCAGTGCTGAAGGCCAACCGGCTGGGCTGCTACGGGTGAGCATGGGCACCGTGTTCGGCCGCCTCTACGTGCTGCCGCTGCTGGGTGAATTTCTGCGCCGCTACCCGGCGATCACCCCGGACTGGCATTTCGACAACCGCCAGGTCGACCTGATCGGCCAAGGCTTCGATGCGGCCATTGGCGGCGGTTTCGAGCTGCCGCTGGGCGTCGTGGCGCGCAAGCTGACCCCCGCGCATCGGGTGCTGGTGGCGGCGCCTGCGTACTTGAAGCGGCATTCCGCTATCGACAGCCCTGAGGTGCTGCAGCGCCACGACGGGATTCTGATCCGTTCCCCACAAACCGGGCGGGTACGCTCCTGGCCCTTGACCAGCCGTTGGCAGGAACAGCAGCCGTTGCAGTTGCGTCAGGCGATGACCATGAGCGATTCGGATGCGGCGTGTGCGGTAGCGCAGCAGGGTTTGGGGGTTGCCCTGGTCAGCTTGCCGTTTGCCGTGCCTTACCTGGAGGCCGGGCAGCTGCAGCGGGTGTTGCCGGACTGGTATGTGGATGATGGGCATATCAGCTTGTATTACGCCGAGCACAAGCTGTTGCCGGGCAAGACCCGGGCGTTCATCGACTTTGTGGTGGAGCAGTTTGCCGAGCGTGGGTTGGCGGCTCGTTTTGATGCTTTGGCCTAGGAGGTGTGTCGCCTGTGCCGGACACTTCGCGGGGCAAGCCCGCTCATACAGGTAACGCATAATGTCCAGAATTGCGGAGAACCTGTGGGAGCGAGTTTGCCCCGCGAAAGGGCGCTGTCAGGCAACATGGATGATGTAGAAAAGCTGGGTCCCAAGCTTCACCTCGTCATCAATCTTCTTGGCCACTAGTTGCTGTCCCAATGGCGAACGCGGGGTGATCACAGTCACCAGCTCATCCCCCTCGCCGATTTTCAATCCGGCCGCCTCAGGCCCGAGAAACAGCAACCTCCGCCCGCCATCTTCATCTTCCAGCGTCACCAGGTTGCTCACCTGTACCCCGCGCGCCGGTTCATAATCGCGCAGCAGCAATTGCTGGTAAGTCAGCAGTGCCTGGCGGATCTCGGCCGTTCGCCGCGCCTGCCCGGTGGCCAGGTACGACGCCTCCAGCCCCAAGGTGTCGTACTTGTTCTCGGCGATGTTCTCTTCGGCAGTAGCCGCCTCGTAGGCGGTCTGGGCCGCGCGGCGCAATACCTCCATGTCGGTTTCCAGGGCCGCGACGATGCGCGTGAGCAGGGTGGCCTTGTCCATGGTCAGTAGCAGAACTCCAGTACGTTGGCCTGGCTCTTTTCGGTAGGCGCGGTGCGGTTTTGCGCAAGCCAGAACTGGCACTTGGGGCTGTTGAGGTTGCGCGGGTTGCCTTGGGCGGCCTCGGCCGCCTGCTGCACTTCCTGCTTGTGCAGGAGGTCCTTGTAGCGCTCGAACATCTCGCTTTGCGCGTCCACCGGCTGAGCGGGTGCAGTCGTTGGTGCCGGCTGGCTATAGGCCGGTGCCACTGCCTGGGCCACGGGTTGCACCTGGTCTGGCCACAGCTGCAGGGCCAGCCACAGGCTCAGGGCGATCGCCACGGCGCCGAGCCACAGACCAAAGGCCACGCAGAAAATCAGTTGTAACGGTTCGAGGGTGATCTTCAGTTCACGGTGGC
Source organism: Pseudomonas sp. SMN11 (assembly GCF_052041945.1). Taxonomy (NCBI): domain Bacteria; kingdom Pseudomonadati; phylum Pseudomonadota; class Gammaproteobacteria; order Pseudomonadales; family Pseudomonadaceae; genus Pseudomonas; species Pseudomonas sp. SMN11. The sequence continues at coordinate 116,784 of NZ_JBKGGW010000014.1, forward strand.
GGGGCATGGCGGCCTCCTGGCAGGGCGGGCGAAGGCGTCATTGTCGCATGGCGCCGGGCTTTTTTCCGTGCGGAGCTTTTGTCGGCGACAATATATCCGCAGAATTCGTGGTTTTTGCGCAGGGCGAGGCAGGGCACATGAAAACCACCTGGGACATTTTCTGCAGCGTCGTCGACAACTATGGCGATATCGGCGTGACCTGGCGCCTGGCCCGGCAGCTGGTGGCCGAGCACGGCCTGGCGGTGCGCCTGTGGGTGGATGACCTGAATGCCTTCGTGCCGCTGTGCCCCGGTGCCGATGCCAATGCCGCGCAGCAATGGCAGCAAGGCGTCGACGTGCGCCTGTGGCCTGCCGACTGGCAGCGCGCAGAGCCTGCCGACGTGGTGATAGGTGCGTTTGCCTGCCAGTTGCCCCCAGCTTACGTCGAAGCGATGCGCGCGCGCACGGCGCCGGTGCTGTGGCTGAACCTCGAGTACCTCAGCGCCGAGGATTGGGTCGAAGGCTGCCATGGCTTGCCATCGCCACAACCCAATGGCCTGCGCAAGGTGTTCTTCTTCCCGGGCTTCACCGACAACACCGGTGGGCTGTTGCGCGAGGCCAGCCTGCTGCCGCGCCGGCAGGCCTTCGAGCAGTCGGCCGAAGCGCGTTTGGCATTCCTCCAGGGCCTGGGCGTACAGGTGCAGCCCGGTGCACTGCTGATGTCGCTGTTCGCCTACGAAAACGGCCGGCTGGGCGGTTGGCTCGATGCGCTGGCCGAAGATGCCGAGCCGGTTCACCTGCTGGTCCCGCAAGGGCGCATCCTCGGCGAACTGGGCGCCTGGCTGGGTGAGCAGCCGTTGCTGCCCGGCGATGTGCACCAGCGCGGCACGTTGACCGTGCAGGTCCTGCCGTTCGTCAGCCAGGACGATTATGACCGCCTGCTGTGGAGCTGCGATTTCAACGCGGTGCGCGGGGAAGATTCGTTCGTGCGCGCCCAGTGGGCGGGCCGGCCGATGCTGTGGCACATTTATGTGCAGGACGAAAATGCCCACTGGGAAAAACTCGAAGCCTTCCTCGCGCATTATCGACAGGGCTTGTCGGACGCCGCCAGCGAGGCGCTGATGGCATTGTGGCGTGCCTGGAACATGGATCGCGACATGCACGCGGCCTGGCAAGGCGCCCGCAAACATTGGACGGAACTGCAGCAGCACGCCGCTGACTGGGCCGTGAGTCAGGCCGCTCGGCCGGACCTTGCCAAGGCGCTGGTACAGTTTTACCGAAATTGGCTATGATATGCGGCCTCGATTTTTATAAATCCATCCAGATTCGGATACTTCGTAATGAAAACTGGTAAAGAACTGAAACCCGGTACCGTACTGCGGATCGACAACGACCCGTGGCTGGTTCAGAAAGCCGAGTTCACCAAGTCGGGTCGCAACAGCGCGATCATGAAGACCAAGCTGAAAAACCTGCTGACCGGCTACAAGACCGAAACCGTCTACGGTGCAGACGACAAGCTGGACGACGTGATCCTGGATCGCAAAGAAGCGACCCTGTCGTTCATCAACGGTGACGAATACACCTTCATGGACACCACCGACTACACCATGTACGAGCTGAACGCCGAGGACATCGAAGCCGTTCTGCCGTACATCGAAGAAGGCATGGAAGACGTCTGCGAAGCCGTGTTCTTCGAAGGCCGTCTGGTATCGGTTGAACTGCCGACCACCATCAGCCGTCAGGTTGTCTACACCGAGAACGCTGCTCGCGGCGACACCTCGGGCAAGGTCATGAAGCCTGCCAAGCTGAAGAACGGTACCGAGATCTCGGTTGCCGACTTCATCCAGATCGACGAGTGGATCGACATCGACACTCGCGACAACAGCTTCAAAGGCCGCTCCAAGAAGTAAACCTTCTTGCGAAACGCAAAAAACCCGGCCTTGGCCGGGTTTTTTTATGCCTGTGATCTACACGGTCACGTGCAGGCGCACATCCACATTGCCGCGGGTGGCGTTGGAGTAAGGGCACACCTTGTGGGCCTTTTCCACCAGCCCTTCGGCATCGGCCTGGGCCAGGCCCGGCAGGTTGATGTGCAGGTCGATGTCCAGGCCGAAACCACCAGGGATCTGGCCGATACCGACATTGGCGGTGATCGAGGCATCTGCAGGCAGGGCTTTCTTTTCCTGTCCGGCCACGAACTTCAGGGCGCCGATGAAGCAGGCCGAGTAGCCGGCGGCGAACATCTGCTCAGGGTTGGTGCCGTCACCACCGGCGCCGCCGAGTTCCTTGGGGGTGCTCAGCTTGACTTCCAGCTTGCCGTCGCTGGAGCGGGATTTGCCGTCGCGACCGCCGGTGGAGGTGGCTTCTGCGATGTACAGCGGAGTGACCTTTTGCATCTTGAGCCTCGCTAGTGTGCTGTGCGCCCCTGGTGATCAGGTGGCGTCATGTGGGTACGGGATTTAAATTAGCGCGCAATTAGTTAGCGCGCAAGATAAATCTTCACCGCTCATCAGAACGGGCATCACACAGCGTAGCCGTCAGAGGTTTTTTTGCAGGCTGTCGCGCAGCTCCAGCAGGTCGGCCTGCAGCTGTTGCAGGCGTTCGAGGCTGCGGCCGCTGGCCTTGAGGATGCATTGCGGCACTTCCCGGGCCTGCTGCTGCAAGGCGCGGCCCTTGTCGGTCAGCTGTACCAGTACCACCCGCTCATCCTCGCGGCTGCGGTTGCGCTGCAGCAGGCCTTCGCTTTCCAGGCGCTTGAGCAGGGGGGTGAGCGAGCCAGGGTCGGTCAGCAGGTGCTGGCTGATTTCACCGACGGTCAGGCCGTCCTGCTCCCATAGCACGAGCATGGCCAGGTACTGCGGGTAGGTCAGGCCCAGCGCTTGCAGCAGGGGCTTGTAGACCTTGGTCATCAGCAACGAGGTGGAGTGCAGGGCAAAGCAGACCTGGTTGTCCAGCAGCAGCTCGTCACAGGAAGCTTGAGTGTTGGCGTTCATGCAGGTCCTTGAATGTCATCAATGGAGAAATCTAGCACGCTGAATGTTGGGGCGCTTATTGCCAGCGCAGTTCACTGCGCAGCGCCAGGTCCCAGGGTGGAACCGGGCTGAAGCGGCTCTTGAGAAATTCGAGCAGCAAACGGCTGCGAGAGTTCGTTTCATGTTCAAGGCGCAGCGCATAAATGCCACTGGTTTCGGCTTCGGGCAGGCCGTTGTCGCAGAACAGCGGCAGCAATTCGCCGCGCAGCAGGTAGTCGCTGATCAGCCAGGTCGGCAAGTGGGCGATGCCGAGGCCGGCGAGAGCGCCGAACAGCAGGGTCTCGGCGTTGTTGGCAGCCATGCGCATGCGCGCCGGGCGGTACAGGCGCATTTGCCCGTCGACCGCGAAGCGCCAGGCGAACGGTGGTGCCAGGCCGTCCCAGTCAAGGCCGTCGTGGCTGGGCAATTCGCTGGGGCAGCTGGGCATGCCGCGGCTGGCCAGGTAGGCAGGGCTGGCGCAGGCGATGCGCACCATGTGCGCCAGCTTGGTGGCGACCAGGCGGGTGTCGGCCAGGGGGCCGGCGCGCAGTACCAGGTCGACCTCGCCCAGATGGCTGCCATGCAGGTCGACGAAACTGTCGATCAGGCGCAATTGCACATCCAGGCCCGGATAGGCCACCAGGAAGTCGGCGATTGCCGGCGCCAGGTGACGGCGGCCGAAGGCGGCCGGGGCGTCGATGCGGATCAGGCCCTCAGGGGCATTGCTCAGCGATACCGCCTCGGCGCGGGCCAGGCGCAGTTCCTCGATAATGCGCCGGGCGCGCTCGGCGAAGGCATTACCCGCCGGCGTGGCGCGTACGGCATGGGTGCTGCGGGTGAACAGGCGGCTGCCCACGGCGCTTTCCAGGTTGTCGATGCGCCGGGCCACGGCGGAAGGGGTCAGCGGGTGGCGACGGGCGGCAGCGGAAAAGCTACCGCTCTCCAGTACATCGAGAAACAGGCTCAACTGTTCAGTCAGGATATCGGGGCTCATGGTCACTCTGCTTATGCAAAAAGCGCAAAGCCATTGTGCGCTGCTGTGCGTTTCCCCGCTAGGGCGCAATCGTTAGCATGCTGGCATTCCAAACACAGGCGGATGAGGCCCTGATGATCGAGTGGTTGTTGTATATCGTGCTGGGTGCCGGCCTGGGCACCATGGGCGGGTTGTTCGGCATTGGCGGCGGCCTGATCGCCATTCCGGCTTTGGGCGTGCTGTTCGGTCTCGATCAGCAGTTGGCCCAAGGCACCGCCTTGGTGATGGTGGTGCCAAACGTGTTGTTGGCGCTGTGGCGCTATCACCAGCGCAATCGCATCGAGCTGCGCCATGCCGTGCCGCTGTCACTGTGCAGCTTCCTGTTCGCCTGGCTGGGGTCGATCTGGGCGGTGGGGATCGACGCCCACGCGATGCGCCTGGGCTTCGTCGGCTTCCTGGTCGCGCTGGCAATCTGGAACGTGGCGCGGATGTTCCTCAAGGTTTCGCAGCCCAGTGCCGAGCTACGTTATGCCTGGCCCTGGCTGGGCGTGCTGGGCAGTTTTGCCGGGACCATGGGCGGACTGTTCGGCGTGGGTGGGGCGGTGGTGGCCACGCCGATCCTGACCAGCGTGTTCGGCACCACCCAGGTGGTGGCGCAGGGGTTGTCGCTGGCCTTGGCGGCGCCGAGTACCCTGGTGACCCTGGTGACCTATGGGGTGCACCACAGCGTGGACTGGAGCGTGGGTATTCCATTGGCGGTCGGTGGGCTGCTGAGCATCAGCTGGGGGGTGAAGCTGGCCCATGCGCTGCCAGAGAAAGTATTGCGGGCGATGTTCTGTGTGTTCCTGGTGGTGTGTGCAGTAATGTTGGGGTTTGAACTGTGAGATCGCTGGGGCCGCTTTGCGGCCCTTTCGCGACACAAGGCCGCTCCCACAGGAGATTGCTTTCTCCTGTGGGAGCGGCCTTGTGTCGCGAAAGGGGTGCGAAGCGCCCCCTGGTCACATGAACCCTTCGACGATGTAATCAGCCATGCAGTCGGTGATCGGCGACTGTGTCTGGGTATTGCGCAGCAGCATCACATTGGCCAGTGGTAACTGCGGCAACCCATCGTTCTCGCCGAGAATGCGGATGTTGCCACCGACCAGGCTCTGCAATTGCGCCGTCACCGCCAACCCTGCGGTGACGATGGCAAAGATCGCCGCCAGGCTGGGGCTGGTGTAGGCGATGCGGTAGTCGATGCCCTGGGCCTCCAGGGCGTTGCAGGTCCAGGCGCGACAGAAGCAGTCGGTGTTGAACAACGCCAGCGGCATCGGCCGCTGTTCCTGCGGGCAGAAACCTTCAGCCGCCGCCCATACCAGGCGCTCCTGGCGCAGCAGTTGGCCAACTTCGTTGCCCGGCTCGCGGGTGACGATGGTCAGGTCCAGGTCCTGGCGCAGCATCAGTTGCTTGGACGAGTCGCAATGCACCTCTACCTGTACCAGCGGGTAGGCCTGGGCGAAGCTCGAGAGGATGGTCGGCAGAAAGCGCATGGCGTAGTCATCTGGCGTGCCGATACGCACCAGCCCGACCATGTGCGGCATGCGCAGGGTATTGAATACTTCGCCATGCAGCTTGAGGATGCGCCGGGCATAGCCAAGCAGCACCTGGCCCTCGGCGGTAAGCCGGACCTGACGGCCGTCGCGCTCGAACAACTGGCGCTGCAGGATGTCTTCTTCCAGGCGTTTCATCTGCATGCTCACCGCCGACTGGGTGCGGTTGACCACTTCCCCGGCGCGGGTGAAGCCGCCTTGTTCGGCGATGGCGACGAAGGTGCGCAGCACGTCGGCATCGAGGCTCTGGTACTGGGACATTGCATCAATCTCCGAGATGCATGGCATCAGAAACATTCGTTGGATTGATCTTAAGCCTGGGCAGAGACTGGAGCCATCAACACGGAGGGCTTCACGATGAAAGGTCATGTCAGCAGCATCCAGCAACCTGCCTTTTCCTTGAACCACCTGTGGCATGTGGCCCTGGACCGCCCGGGCCGGTGGCTGCAGCTGTACCGCCAGCGCCAGGAACTGGCCAGCCTGAGTGATGCGACCCTGCATGACCTGGGCTTGAGCCGGGCGGATATCCAGCAAGAGTCCGAGCGGCACTTCTGGGATGATCCGTTGCGGAAATAGGCTAAACCTGTAAGGGCCTCTTCTCGGGTAAGCCCCCCCAAAAAACCGAAAAAACAACAAAAAA
>NZ_JBKGGW010000015.1:0-119089 GCF_052041945.1 Pseudomonas sp. SMN11
CTGGATCCATTGCAGGCATTAGTCGTCTCCCACATTTCGAGCTGGGAACACTAGAATAGAGCCGACGTACCTATTCAGAATACCAAGATGCCCGATCCCGTCGAAACCCAAGCCCTAGAGCAGCTGCCGCTGGACGAGCTGGTCGCCTGCCACGAGTGCGACCTGCTGATGCGCAAGCCGGTGTTGCAGCATGACGAAAAAGCCCAATGCCCACGCTGTGGCTACGAGCTATACGCCCACCGGCACAATGTGGTCAACCGCAGCCTGGCCTTGGTGCTGACGGCTCTGCTGCTGTTCGTACCGGCCAACTTCCTGCCCATCATGCAGCTGCACCTGCTCGGCCAGACTTCGGACGATACCGTCTGGAGTGGGGTGCTAGGCCTGTACAACTCAGAGATGCGCGGCGTTGCCGTGGTGGTGTTCCTCTGCAGCATGGCCATTCCCCTAATCAAGCTGCTGTGCCAGTTGGCCGTGTTGCTGAGTATCCGCCTGAATGTGGGGCGTGATTACGGGCTGGTGTTCTACCGCTTTTATCATCATCTGCGTGACTGGGGCATGCTCGAGGTCTACTTCATGGGCGTGCTGGTGGCGATCGTCAAACTCGTGGACCTGGCTGAACTGACCGTTGGCCTGGGCCTGTTCTGTTTCATCAGCCTATTGCTGGTCCAGGTCTGGCTCGAAGTGGTGATGTCGCCACACCAGATATGGAGTGCATTGTCGGGGGAGGATCTCCATGCGGGCGATTGATGCAGGCATTCTGGTCTGCAATGAATGTCATGAACTGAACCGTCAGGATGACGACAGCGATTCGCAGACCTGTACACGCTGCGGCGCCATCGTGCATGCGCGCCGACCCAACAGCATCATCCGTACCTGGGCACTGCTGATCACCGCCGCGATTCTGTACATCCCTGCCAACCTGTTGCCGATCATGACCATCAGTACCTTGGGGCAGGGCAGCGGCGACACCATCATGTCCGGCGTCATCACCTTGCTCAAGCACGGCATGGTGCCAATCGCCGCGGTGGTGTTCATTGCCAGCATCCTGGTGCCTACCTTCAAGTTGGTGGGTATCGGTCTGTTGCTGTATTCGGTCCAGCGCCGCCAACCGCTGTCGGCAAGGCAACGGATACTGATGTACCGCTTCATCGAGTTCATAGGGCGCTGGTCCATGCTGGACATCTTCGTCATTGCCATTCTGGTGGCAGTGGTGAATTTCGGTCGCATCGCCAGTGTCGAAGCCAACCTGGGCGCTGTCGCCTTCGCAACTGTGGTGATCCTCACGATGCTTGCTGCTTTAACTTTCGATCCCCGACTGATCTGGGATAACACGGAGTCGGATGACGACCATGAGTGACATGCCAACGGCTAAAACCCGCCCTGCCTCGAACTGGTCGGCCATCTGGATCCTGCCGCTGATCGCGCTAATGATCGGTGGCTGGCTGGCCTGGCAGGCCTATCGCGATGCTGGCGTGGAGATCGAGGTGCGCTTCGAGACCGGCGAAGGCATCGTTGCCAACAAGACCGAGGTGATCTACAAGGGTATGTCGGTCGGCAAGGTCACGAAGCTGGTGCTCGACGCCGAGGGTGAGAACCAGGGGGTGATCGCCACCATCGAAATGAACAAGGCCGCCGAGCCGCACCTGACCAAGGGTACGCGCTTCTGGCTGGTCAAGCCGAGTGTCAGCCTGGCTGGTATCTCAGGCCTGGAAACATTGGTGTCCGGCAACTATATCGCGGTCAGCCCTGGTGAGGGCGAGCGGACCAAGCGCTTCAAAGCACTGAAGGTTGCGCCACCGCTGTCCGACACCGAGCCTGGCCTGCACCTGACCCTCAAGGCCGAGCGCCTGGGTTCGCTCAATCGGGACAGCCCGGTGTTCTACAAGCAGATCCAGGTCGGCCGGGTGAAAAGCTATCGCCTGTCCGATGACCAGAGCACGGTCGAGGTCAAAGTGTTCATCGAGCCTGCCTACGCCAGCCTGGTGCGCAAGCACACGCGTTTCTGGAACGCCAGCGGCATCAGCATCGACGCTGATCTATCGGGTGTTAAGGTGCGCAGCGAGTCGCTGTCGAGCATCGTGGCGGGTGGTATCGCCTTCGCCACGCCGGAATATCGAAAGGACAGCCCGCCGACCGACCCGAGCCTGCCGTTCCGCTTGTATGAAGACTTCGATGCGGCCCAGGCGGGTATCCGTGTCAAAGTGAAGTTGAGCGACTATGAGGGCCTGCAGGCCGGCCGTACGCCGGTCATGTACAAGGGTATTCAAGTCGGCTCGTTGAAAACCCTGAAGATGGAAGACAATCTGGCCAGCGCCACGGCGGAGCTGACGCTGGATCCACTTACCGAGGACTATCTGGTCGACGGCACGCAGTTCTGGGTAGTCAAACCGTCGATTTCCCTGGCCGGTATCACCGGTCTGGAAGCGCTGGTCAAAGGTAACTACATTGCCATTCGCCCTGGCGAGAAGGGCGCCAAGCCGCAGCGCGAGTTCGAGGCGCGGCCCAAGGCTCCGCCCCTGGACCTGAAGGCGCCAGGTTTGCACCTGGTGCTATTCGCCGACACTCTGGGTTCTCTGGAGATCGGTAGCCCGGTGATGTATCGCCAGGTGAAAGTCGGCAGCGTGCAGAGCTACCAGTTTGCCCGCAACAGCAAGCGGATCCTGATCGGAGTGCACATCGAGAAGGAATACGAAAACCTTGTCAACGGTTCCTCGCGCTTCTGGAACGTCAGCGGTATTACCCTGACCGGTGGCCTTTCGGGTATCAAGATCAAGAGTGAGTCGCTGCAGACCCTGATGGCCGGCGGTATCGCTTTCGATACGCCTACGCCGAATGTTGCGCTCAAGCGCCATATTCCACGCTTCCGCCTGCTGGAGAGCCAAGAGGCGGTGAACCGCACCGGTACCCTGGTCACCATTCGAGTAGATCGTGCCGACGGCCTCAAGCCGGGTACGCCAATCCGCTTCCGAGGCCTGGATGTCGGTAGCGTCGAGAGCGTGGACCTGACAAAAGACTTGCAGGCTGTATTGCTGCGAGCGCGCATCACCGAAGCGGCTGATCGCATTGCCCGGGCAGGCACGCAGTTCTGGGTGGTAAAGCCGGCGCTTGGGTTGGTGCGCACCGAGAACCTCGATACCTTGATTGGTGGGCAGTACATCGAAGTGCAGCCGGCGGCGAAGGACAAAGGGCCGCAGCGTGATTTCATTGCGCTGGGCGAGGCACCTGAAATCGTCGGAGAGGAAGTGGGCCTGCCGTTGACCCTGAGTGCGCCGAGGCGTGGTTCGATCAAGCCGGGGGTGCCCGTTACCTATCGCGAGGTGGCGGTTGGCAAGGTGACCGGTTTCGAGCTGGGCCAGACTGCAGATCGCGTGTTGATCCACATTCTGATTGAGCCACGTTATGCCGCCCTGGTGCGCGGCGGCAGCCGGTTCTGGAACAGCAGTGGCTTCGGCTTTGACTGGGGGCTGTTCAAGGGCGCGACAGTGCGTACCGAGTCGCTGCAAACGCTCATCGATGGCGGTATTGCATTCGCCACGCCTGAAGGCGAGCAGATGGGCAACCCGGCACGGCCGCAGCAGACCTTCGCCTTGTTCGACAAGCCCGAAGATGCCTGGCTGCAGTGGGCGCCGAAGATCCAGATCGCGAAGTAACAGTAGACGGGGCCGCCACGAGCGGCCTTTTCTGATTCTTAAAGCTGGCGCAACCCCTGTGGGAGCCGGCAAGCGCGGCTCCCACAAATACAGCGTACGCCTGGAGGCGGCATTAAACTGCAGGCATAAAAAAACCGACCCTAGGGTCGGTTTTTTCGACAAGCGTCGCTTAGGCAGCTGCAGCTTCTTTCAGTGCCTTGATGTGGCCATTCAGACGGCCTTTGTGGCGAGCAGCTTTGTTCTTGTGGATGATACCTTTGTCGGCCATACGGTCGATTACAGGTACAGCCAGAACGTAAGCGGCTTGCGCTTTTTCGGCGTCTTTTGCGTCGATGGCTTTAACTACATTCTTGATGTAGGTGCGGACCATGGAACGCAGGCTGGCGTTGTGGCTGCGACGCTTCTCAGCCTGTTTTGCACGTTTCTTGGCGGAAGGTGTGTTGGCCACCGTCGAGCTCCTCGAAAGACTTTAGGTAAATAGCAAACAAAATAGGCCGCGAATCATGCCGATGAGTCGACCGGATGTCAAGGCCACCTGCAGGGTTCCGCCGAGTGGTTCAGCAACAGGCGGGAAATATTCCTTTCTGCCGTGCTACCTGTAAACTCGGGAATTTTTGGCTCCCCTGCGAAGGCGCGGGAGTATCGCACATTCGGACGCTGTCTGGCAGCGCCCTCTGTCTCTGGCGTGAATCTTTTCGATGAATCTGCTCAAATCCTTGGCTGCAGTCAGCTCCATCACCATGATTTCGCGGGTGTTGGGCTTCGTGCGCGACACCATCCTGGCCCGTGTTTTCGGTGCCGGAATCGCCACCGACGCCTTCTTCATCGCCTTCAAGCTGCCCAACCTGCTGCGGCGGATATTTGCCGAAGGGGCATTCTCCCAGGCGTTCGTGCCGATTCTGGCCGAGTACAAGACTCAGCAAGGCGAGGAGGCGACACGGACCTTCATCGCCTATGTCAGCGGCCTGCTGACCCTGGTGCTGGCCCTGGTCACGGCAGTCGGCATCCTCGCCGCGCCGTGGGTGGTCTGGGCCACTGCCCCGGGTTTTGTCGACAGCGCCGAGAAGTACGCGCTGACCACGGACCTGCTGCGGGTGACGTTCCCTTATATACTGCTGATCTCGCTGTCGTCCCTGGCCGGTGCGATTCTCAACACCTGGAACCGCTTTTCGGTCCCGGCGTTCACCCCGACCCTGCTCAACGTGGCGATGATCATCTTCGCCGTGCTGCTGACGCCGTACTTCAACCCACCGATCATGGCCCTGGCCTGGGGCGTGCTGGCCGGTGGCCTGGCGCAGTTGCTGTACCAGCTGCCAGCGCTGAAGAAGATCGGCATGCTTGTGCTGCCGCGCCTCAATCTGCGCGATGCCGGCGTATGGCGGGTGCTCAAGCAGATGCTGCCGGCGATCCTCGGGGTGTCGGTGAGCCAGATCTCGTTGATCATCAACACTATCTTCGCCTCGTTCCTGGTCGCCGGCTCGGTGTCATGGATGTACTACGCCGACCGCCTCATGGAGTTGCCTTCGGGGGTGCTGGGCGTTGCCCTGGGCACCATCCTGCTGCCGACCCTGGCCAAGACCTACGCCAACAAGGACCGCGAGGAGTATTCGCGGATCATGGACTGGGGCCTGCGCCTGTGCTTCCTGCTGGTACTGCCGTGCACCCTGGCCCTGGCGATCCTCGCCGAGCCGCTGACCGTGGCGCTGTTCCAGTACGGCAAGTTCAGTGCCTTCGACGCCGCGATGACCCAGCGCGCGCTGATCGCCTATTCGGTCGGCCTGCTGGCGATCATCCTGGTCAAGGTACTGGCACCGGGCTTCTATGCGCAGCAGAATATCCGTACGCCGGTGAAGATCGCGATCTTCACCCTGGTCTGCACCCAGCTGTTCAACCTGGCGCTGATCGGCCCGCTGCAGCACGCCGGCCTGGCCCTGGCGATCAGCCTGGGTGCGTGCCTGAACGCGGGCCTTCTGTTCTGGAAGCTGCGCAGCCAGCAATTGTTCCAGCCCCAACCGGGCTGGGCGATGTATCTACTCAAGCTGGTGCTGGCAGTCACATTGATGGCGGCGGTGTTGCTGGTGGGCATGCACTACCTGCCAGCCTGGGAACAGGGCAACATGCTTGAACGGTTCCTGCGCCTCGGTGCGTTGATCGCGGCGGGTGTGGTGACCTATTTCGGCTGCCTTTACCTGTGTGGTTTCCGGCCCCGGCATTTCGCCCGCAAGGCCCTGCACTGAGGCAGAGGGCGGGTCAGGCGTCGGTTTTTCGCATTCCACGCCACCCCTTGGCGCTGCTGCCTGTCACCAGCGCCCGGGTGTGGTTATAATCGGCCACTTTATGAGCAAGAAGCGCGTTATGCAGCTGGTTCGAGGTCTTCACAACCTGCGCCCCGAGCACCGGGGCTGTGTCGCCACCATTGGCAACTTCGACGGGGTTCACCGCGGCCACCAGGCGATCCTGGCGCGCCTGCGCGAGCGCGGCCAGGCGTTGGGCCTGCCGACCTGCGTGGTGATCTTCGAGCCGCAGCCGCGCGAGTACTTCGCCCCGGACACTGCACCCGCCCGCCTGGCGCGCCTGCGCGACAAGGTCGAACTGCTGGCCGCCGAAGGCATCGACCGGGTGCTGTGCCTGGCGTTCAATCAGCGCCTGAGCAAACTCAGCGCCGATGCGTTCGTCAAGGCGATCCTGGTCGATGGCCTGGGCGTGCGCCACCTCGAAGTAGGCGATGACTTCCGCTTCGGTTGCGACCGTGCCGGCGACTTCGCCTTCCTGGTCGCTGCCGGCGAGCAATACGGGTTTACCGTCGAGGCTGCCAACACGGTGATCCAGGACGGCCTGCGGGTCAGCAGCACCGAGGTGCGCAAGGCGCTGTCCGAAGGCAACTTCGAGTTGGCCGAGCACCTGCTGGGCCGCCCATACCGTATTACCGGCCGTGTGCTGCATGGCCAGAAGCTGGCTCGCCAGCTCGGCACGCCAACCGCCAACATCCAGCTCAAGCGCCGCCGTGTACCGCTGTCCGGGGTCTACCTGGCCAGCATCGAGATCGACGGCAAGGCCTGGCCGGGTGTCGGCAACATCGGGGTGCGCCCCACCGTGGCCGGCGACGGCCGCCCGCACCTCGAGATTCATCTACTGGATTATGCCGGCGATCTGTATGGCCGGCGCCTGACGGTGGAATTCCACCACAAGCTGCGTGAAGAGCAGCGATTCGCCTCCCTCGAGGCGCTGAAGTCGGCGATCGATGCGGATATCGCCGCCGCACGTGCACATTGGCACGCTCAACCGCTAACGAAGAGCCTGAAATGACCGACTACAAAGCCACGCTAAACCTTCCGGACACCGCCTTCCCCATGAAGGCCGGCCTGCCTCAGCGCGAACCGCAGATCCTGCAGCGCTGGGACAGCATTGGCCTGTACCAGAAGCTGCGCGAAATTGGCAAGGATCGTCCGAAGTTCGTCCTGCACGACGGCCCGCCCTATGCCAACGGCAAGATTCATATCGGTCATGCGCTGAACAAGATCCTCAAGGACATGATCGTCCGTTCCAAGACCCTGTCGGGCTTCGACGCGCCGTACGTACCGGGCTGGGACTGCCACGGCCTGCCGATCGAACACAAGGTCGAGGTCACCCACGGCAAGCACCTGACTGCCGACCGCACCCGCGAGCTGTGCCGCGAGTATGCCGCCGAGCAGATCGAGGGGCAGAAGACCGAGTTCATCCGCCTGGGCGTCCTGGGTGACTGGGACAACCCTTACAAGACCATGAACTTCGCCAACGAGGCCGGTGAAATCCGTGCCCTGGCCGAGATGGTCAAGCAAGGCTTCGTGTTCAAGGGCCTCAAGCCTGTGAACTGGTGTTTCGATTGCGGTTCCGCCCTGGCTGAAGCCGAAGTCGAATACGCCGACAAGAAATCCCAGACCATCGACGTGGCCTTCCCGGTCGCCGACGAGGCCAAGCTGGCTGCCGCCTTCGGCCTGGCTTCGCTGGCCAAGCCAGCCGCCATCGTGATCTGGACCACCACCCCGTGGACCATCCCGGCCAACCAGGCGCTGAACATCCACCCGGAGTTCAAGTACGCGCTGGTCGATACCGGCGAGCGCCTGCTGGTGCTGGCTGAAGAGCTGGTCGAATCGTGCCTCAAGCGCTACAACCTGGAAGGTTCGGTGATCGCCACCGCCCCAGGCTCGGCCCTTGAGCTGGTCAACTTCCGCCACCCGTTCTACGACCGCCTGTCGCCAATCTACCTGGCCGACTACGTCGAGCTGGGCGCCGGTACCGGCGTGGTGCACTCGGCGCCTGCCTACGGTGAAGACGACTTCGTCACCTGCAAGCGCTACGGCATGGTCAACGACGACATCCTCACCCCAGTGCAGAGCAACGGCGTGTACGTCGAGTCGCTGCCATTCTTTGGCGGCCAGTTCATCTGGAAGGCCAACCCGGCCATCGTCGACAAGCTGAGCGAAGTCGGCGCGCTGATGCACACCGAAACCATCAGCCACAGCTACATGCACTGCTGGCGCCACAAGACCCCGCTGATCTACCGCGCCACTGCGCAGTGGTTCGTCGGCATGGACAAGCAGCCGAGTACCGGTGAGCCGCTGCGCGAGCGTGCGCTGAAAGCCATCGAAGACACCAAGTTCGTCCCGGCGTGGGGCCAGGCGCGCCTGCACTCGATGATCGCCAACCGCCCCGACTGGTGCATCTCGCGTCAGCGTAACTGGGGCGTGCCGATCCCGTTCTTCCTGCACAAGCAGACTGGCGAGCTGCATCCGCGCACCGTCGAACTGATGGAAGCCGTGGCCAAGCGCGTCGAGCAAGAGGGCATCGAAGCCTGGTTCAAGCTCGACGCCGCCGAACTGCTGGGTGACGAAGCCGGCCAGTACGACAAGATCGCCGATACCCTGGACGTCTGGTTCGACTCCGGTACCACTCACTGGCACGTGCTGCGTGGCTCGCACGACATCGGCCACGCCACCGGCCCGCGCGCCGACCTGTACCTGGAGGGTTCCGACCAGCACCGCGGCTGGTTCCACTCGTCCTTGCTGACTGGTTGCGCCATCGACGGCCACGCGCCGTACCGCGAATTGCTGACCCACGGCTTCACCGTGGACGAAAGCGGCCGCAAGATGTCCAAGTCGCTGGGCAACACCATCGAGCCTGAAAAGGTCAACAACACCCTGGGTGCCGACATCCTGCGCCTGTGGGTTTCCGCGACCGACTACTCGGGCGAGATGGCTGTTTCCGAGCAGATCCTGCAGCGCAGCGCCGATGCCTACCGTCGTATCCGCAACACCGCGCGCTTCCTGCTCTCCAACCTGTCCGGCTTCGACCCGGCCCGCGACCTGCTGGCCCCGGAAGACATGCTGGCCCTGGACCGCTGGGCGGTGGACCGTACCCTGCTGTTGCAGCGCGAGCTGGAAGAGCACTACGGCGAATACCGCTTCTGGAACGTCTACTCGAAGATCCACAACTTCTGCGTGCAGGAGCTGGGTGGCTTCTACCTCGACATCATCAAGGACCGCCAGTACACCACCGGCGCCAACAGTGTCGCCCGCCGTTCCTGCCAGACCGCGCTGTACCACATCAGCGAGGCGCTGGTGCGCTGGATCGCACCGATCCTGGCGTTCACCGCCGACGAAATCTGGCAGTACCTGCCAGGCGAGCGCAACGAATCGGTCATGCTCAATGGCTGGTACCAGGGCCTGACCGAACTGCCGGAAAGCACTGAGCTGGACCGCGCCTACTGGGACCGCGTGATGGCCGTCAAGGCCGCGGTCAACAAGGAGCTGGAGAACCAGCGTACTGCCAAGGTCATCGGCGGCAACCTGCAGGCCGAAGTCACCCTGTTCGCCGAGGAAGGCCTGAGCGCAGACCTGAGCAAGCTGGGCGACGAGCTGCGCTTCGTGCTGATCACTTCGGCCGCCAGCGTGGTGCCGTTCGCCCAGGCGCCGGCCGAAGCCGTGGCCACCGAAGTCGAAGGCCTAAAACTGCAGGTGGTCAAGTCTGGCCACGTCAAGTGCGGCCGTTGCTGGCACTTCCGCGCTGACGTCGGCAGCCACCCGGAGCACCCGGAAATCTGTGGCCGTTGCGTCGACAACCTGACCGGTTCCGGTGAGGTGCGCCACTATGCCTAACCCTGCAGCGGGGCGCTTCGGGCGCCTTGCATGGCTGTGGCTGAGCTTGCTGGTCCTGGTCCTCGACCAGGCCACCAAGCTGTACTTCAACAATGCCCTGACCATGTACCAGCAGATCGTCGTCATCCCCGACTACTTCAGCTGGACCCTGGCCTACAACACCGGTGCAGCGTTCAGCTTCCTCGCTGATGGCGCCGGCTGGCAGCGCTGGCTGTTCGCCTTGATCGCCGTGGTGGTCAGTGCGGTGCTGGTGGTCTGGCTCAAGCGACTGGGGCGCGGCGAGACCTGGCTGGCGGTGGCGCTGGCATTGGTACTGGGCGGTGCGATCGGCAACCTGTACGACCGCATCGTGCTCGGCCATGTGGTCGACTTCATCCTGGTGCACTGGCAGAACCGTCATTACTTCCCGGCCTTCAACCTGGCCGACAGCGCCATCACCGTTGGTGCGGTGATGCTGGCGCTGGATATGTTCAAGAGCAAGAAGTCCGAGGATCCGGTCCATGACTGACACCCGTATCGGCCAGAACACCGAAGTCACCCTGCACTTCGCGCTGCACCTGGAAAACGGCGACACCGTCGACAGTACGTTCGACAAGGCCCCGGCCACCTTCAAGGTCGGCGACGGCAACCTGCTGCCAGGCTTCGAGAGCGCGCTGTTCGGCTTCAAAGCCGGCGACAAGCGCACTGTGGTGGTGGCCCCGGAAAACGCTTTCGGCCAGCCCAACCCGCAGAACGTGCAAGTCATGCCGCGGCCCCAGTTCGAGGGCATGGAGTTGTCCGACGGGCTGCTGATCATCTTCAACGACGCCGCCAACACCGAGCTGCCGGGTGTGGTCAAAGCGTTCGATGACAACCAGGTGACCATCGACTTCAACCACCCACTGGCTGGCAAGACCCTGACCTTCGAGGTGGAGATCCTCGAGGTGAAGGCCCTGTAAGCCTGGAGCCGAGCATGCAAATCAAACTCGCCAACCCGCGCGGTTTCTGCGCGGGGGTCGACCGGGCGATCGAAATCGTCAACCGTGCGCTGGAAGTCTTCGGCCCGCCGATCTATGTGCGTCACGAAGTGGTGCACAACAAGTTCGTGGTGGAAGACCTGCGCAACCGTGGCGCCATCTTCGTCGAAGAACTGGACCAGGTACCGGACGACGTCATCGTCATCTTCAGTGCCCACGGTGTTTCCCAGGCCGTGCGCCAGGAGGCCGCCGGCCGGGGCCTGAAGGTGTTCGACGCGACCTGCCCGCTGGTCACCAAGGTGCACATCGAAGTGGCCAAGTACAGCCGCGATGGCCGTGAGTGCATTCTCATCGGTCACGAAGGGCACCCGGAAGTCGAAGGCACCATGGGGCAATATGACGCCAGCAACGGCGGTGCCATCTACCTTGTCGAGGACGAGGAAGATGTTGCTCAGCTGCAGGTGAACGACCCGGACCACCTGGCCTTCGTCACCCAGACCACGCTGTCGATGGACGACACCAGCCGCGTGATCGATGCCCTGCGCGCACGCTTCCCGAATATTGGCGGCCCACGCAAGGACGACATCTGCTACGCCACGCAAAACCGTCAGGATGCGGTCAAGCAGCTGGCCAGCGAAAGTGATGTATTGCTGGTAGTTGGCAGCCCCAACAGCTCCAACTCCAACCGCCTGCGCGAGCTGGCCGAGCGCATGGGGACCCCGGCCTATCTGATCGATGGCGCCGAGGACATGCAGCGTGCCTGGTTTGAAAAGGCGCAACGGGTGGGTATCACCGCCGGTGCTTCGGCTCCCGAAGTGCTGGTGCAGGGTGTGATCGAACAGCTCAAGGCCTGGGGCGCTACCGGCGCCGAAGAGCTGGATGGACGGCCGGAGAACATCACGTTCTCCATGCCTAAAGAGCTGCGGGTTCGCTCGCTGATCTGAATCAGCGGCCTGCGCACAGGGAGTCTGCTTCATTGACTGTGCGCAGGTCGACCCTGCCAGCGCTTGATATCACTACCTGATACTTGTTGCTCGCAGGGGAATGCTCACAAACCTCCAGCGTCGCGCCGAACTGGCCCACTGGCATTCCCAGAGCACCGAATTTCACCTGTCCCTTGGTGTTTTCGACGATCCTCATCGAACGCGTTAGCCGGTGTTCGCGCAGCACTTGCTGATTGTGCTCCAGCTGCACACGCCAGCCCTTGCCCCAATCATTTTCCAGAGGCTGCACTAGCACAGCCTGGCTCTGCAGCATGGCGTGGCTGCGCGCACTGCGCAGTGCCTGGGCCAGATCTCGGGCTGCCGCTGCTCTGTGTAGGTCATCGCTCAACCTCGCGTAGGCCGGCATGCCGAGCTGCGTCAGCAGGGCGGCCATGGCCAGGGCGAACATCATTTGAATCAGTGTTACACCACGTTGCTTCACCGTGCATTCCTCCCTGGAAGTGCTTGGCTATAGCTTCACGGTCATTGGACAGGAGGTCCAGTCGACCTAGTTCAAGGTAGTGGCGGGAAAACTCGCAGGAGGTGCAAGGATGCACAAGAAGCAGCGGGGCATGACGCTTCTGGAAGTACTGTTGGCTGTCGTAGTGGTGGCTGTTGGCATATTCGCTTCGGCAGCGATGCAGCTGAAAGCATTGCAAGTGACGGACAATGCGCGCCGTGATGGGCAGGCGGCGTTTGCGATGCACAGTGAACACGAGCGGAGCCGGCCATGATGCGCAAGCAAGTCGGCTTCGGGTTTCTGGAGGTGATGCTGGCGATGGCAATCGGGCTCATGGTGCTGGCCGCTGCTGGTCAGCTCTTTGTCTCTGCCCATCAAACATGGCGCCTTCAAGGCGCTGCATTGCGCCTTCAGGATGATGCACGGTTGGCGATGCTACGGATAGCTCAAGATATCCGAATGGCAGGCATGTTCGGTTGCCTGCGACTGAAGCCCGATGACTTCATGGACCCGATAGCTCGGCAGGCGTTCGTGCAGCCACTGGTAATTGGGTCGTCCAGCCTGGAGTTGGTGGTCGCTGAGTCATCGGGGTACGCAGGGAAGCCGGAGTGGACATTGCTGACGGACTGCCGTGATGGAGCCGTCGTGTACAAAGACCCTCCTTCGCAAGCCGGCACGCTCATGGCCGTGCGAATCAGCCGTCATCGTTACGAGCTGCGCGGTTCAACCCTCTATTTCATACGTGGCCAAAACTCACAGCCGCTCGCCAACCATGTGCGTGAGATGCAGGTGACGCAGGTTGATGCATCCGAGGGGGGAAGGGTGGATCTGCAACTGACGCTGTTTGAGCCGACACTACAAATTGAGCAGCGCCATCAACTGAGCGTGGCGCTGCGCAATCTGGTTTCCGAGTCATGATCCGTCAACGCGGAGTGGTGCTGCTGCTGTCGCTTGTGCTCAGTTTGCTGCTGGCTTTGCTTGCAGCTTCAGCCCTGCGCGATGCGCTGGTCGAAACGCGCATGACCGCCATCGTGCGTGAGGGGCTGAGGGCATTCGAGGAGGCGGAAGCTGCACTGCAGGCCGGCGCCGAAGAACTCCTGCGTGCTCCGCCAGGCCAGTGCGGCGACTGCCAACCACCATCACGTCCACACGACCTGCAAGGCCAATGGCAAAGCGTCACAGGTGGCTACTTTCACTTGCAGAACCTGGGTACAACCACCCGAGCCGCCCATATGCCGGAGGGTGAGCCGGTCACCTTGTACCGCGTAACAGCCGTCAGCCAGCAACTGGCAGCCCGCCAGGTCCTGGAGGCCGTCTACGCCATTCCGACCGCTCAAGCACAGGCGCCCCAGCGCATCCTCTGGCGGCAAAGACTGAGGCAGGACTGACATGCAGCAAGGTATGACCCTGATCGAGTTGTTGATTGTCGTGGCCGTGACCGGCATTCTGGCAGCCATTGCCTACCCCAGTTACAGCGACCAGCTCAGGCGAGCCGCACGCAGCGAAGTGGTTGGCCTGCTGCATGACGCTGCCCTGCGCCTGGAGCGCCATCGCGTGCGCACCGGCCAGTATGCCGAGGGCGACCCACAGTTGCCGGCCGGCAACCGCCACTACCGCCTACAGGCCCAACGCGACAGCGACACCTTCACGCTGATCGCCCGGCGACTGCCCGACGGCCTGATGGCCGAGGACCGCTGCGGCGACTTCCAGCTCGACCAGGCCGGTGTGCAGAGCAATCCGGGCGCCATGCAAGGCAGCGAGCGCTGCTGGGGGAGCTGAAGGTTAAATGATGCCCAGGCATCGCGGATTTACTTCAGGTGTTGGATCGACAGATGAGCAAGCAAGTAGTGGTGGTCGGCGGCGGGGTCATCGGCCTGCTGACCGCGTTCAACCTGGCGGCGACGGTCGGCCAGGTGGTGGTGTGTGATCAGGGCGAAGTAGGCCGTGAGTCTTCATGGGCGGGTGGCGGCATCGTCTCGCCGCTGTACCCCTGGCGCTACAGCCCGGCGGTAACCGCACTGGCGCATTGGTCGCAGGATTTTTATCCACAGCTGGGCGAACGCCTGTTCGCCAGCACTGGCGTCGATCCGGAGGTGCACACTACTGGCCTGTACTGGCTCGATCTGGATGACGAAGCCGACGCGCTGGCCTGGGCCGAGCGTGAACGGCGGCCACTCAGCGCTGTGGATATCTCCGCCGCCTACGATGCGGTGCCGGTGCTTGGCCCGGGTTTCAAGCACGCGATCTTCATGGCCGGTGTAGCCAATGTGCGTAACCCTCGCCTGGTGAAGTCGCTCAAGGCGGCGTTGCTGGCACTGCCCAACGTGACCTTGCGCGAGCACTGCCAGGTCAGCGGCTTCGTTCATGAAAACGGGCGCGTAACTGGTGTACAGACGGCTGGCGGTGTGCTCTCGGCAGATGAAGTGGTGCTCAGCGCTGGCGCCTGGAGCGGTGACCTGCTGCGCACCCTGGGGCTCGAGCTGCCGGTCGAGCCGGTGAAGGGCCAGATGATCCTGTTCAAGTGCGCCGAAGATTTCCTGCCGAGCATGGTGCTGGCCAAGGGGCGCTATGCGATCCCGCGTCGTGACGGGCACATTCTGGTGGGTAGTACGCTGGAGCATGCCGGTTACGACAAGACCCCGACCGAGGACGCGCTGGCCAGCCTCAAGGCTTCAGCCATCGAACTGCTGCCAGAGCTGAAGGATGCCACGGTGGTGGGGCATTGGGCAGGGCTGCGGCCTGGCTCGCCGGAAGGCATTCCCTACATCGGGCCGGTGCCGGGGCATGACGGTTTGTGGCTGAACTGCGGTCATTATCGCAACGGGTTGGTGTTGGCGCCGGCTTCGTGTCAGTTGTTCACCGACCTGCTGACCGGGGCCAAGCCGATCATCGATCTGGCACCGTATGCACCAGCGGGGCGTTTGGGCTGAGGGCCTCTTCGCGGGTAAACCCGCTCCCACAGGGATCTCACAGGTCTGTGTGGGAGCGGGTTCACCCGCGAAAGGGCCTGAACTGAGATAGCCTCTGCCTTATTGGCCAGGCCCCCGCTGCAAGTGCGCCTGGCTGCAGTACCAGTCATTCCCCTGCTGCAGCGCCCGGTCGTCGGGCAGGTGCACGCCGCAGTGGGCGCAGCGCACCATCTTCAATGGCGCGTCGAGCTTCGGCTCGGAGTGCGTCTGCTGGCTGACTTTGAACTTGCGCCACAGCCAGAACGCGGCGGCGATCAGGGCGATCCAGAAAAGTAGGCGAACCATGGTGTCCAGCTTGTTGGTTGTAGAAGCCGACAGTCTAGGACGCGGGCATAAAAAAAGGGAGGCCTCGGGCCTCCCTTTCTCATTGCACCTGGATCAGTCGAACAGACCAAAGGTCATGTAGCTGAACCACGAGCGGTCTTTCTCGGCTTCTTTGGGGCCTGCCGGCACGATCGGGTCGCCGTTCTCGTCCTTTGGCAGCAGCTCTTGCGGCATCTCGTCGCGCGCGTCCTGGAACTGCTTGACCACGTCCTGGTTGGCGCGGGTTTCACCCGGCGGCAGCGGGGTTTCGGTCTCGATCAGGCCCAGGGTGGCCTTGGACAGCCAGCCGCGGCCGTCAGACTCGGTCTGCTTGGGCTGGAACTGGCCATCGACCAGGCTCGGGTGGTCGGGGTAATTGAGCTTGAGGGTTTCCAGGCTGGTGGCCGCCAGCTCGTCCAGGTGCATCTTCTGGTACGACTCGACCATGACCGCCAGGCCGTCGCCGACCGATGGGGTTTCCTGGAAGTTCTCGACCACGTAGCGGCCACGGTTGGCAGCGGCCACGTAGGCCTGGCGGCTCAGGTAGTAGTCGGCCACGTGAATCTCGTAGGAAGCCAGCAGGTTGCGCAGGTAGATCATGCGCTGCTTGGCGTCCGGGGAGTAGCGGCTGTTGGGGAAGCGGCTGGTCAGCTGGGCGAACTCGTTGTACGAGTCACGGGCGGCACCCGGGTCACGCTTGGTCATGTCCAGCGGCAGGAAACGCGCCAGCAGGCCACGGTCCTGGTCGAACGAAGTCAGGCCCTTGAGGTAGTAGGCGTAGTCGACGTTCGGGTGCTGCGGATGCAGGCGAATGAAGCGTTCGGCAGCCGATTTGGCAGCCTCAGGCTCGGAGTTCTTGTAGTTGGCGTAGATCAGCTCGAGCTGCGCCTGGTCGGCGTAGCGGCCGAACGGATAGCGCGACTCCAGGGCCTTGAGCTTGTTCACGGCACTGGTGTAGCTGGAGTTGTCCAGATCAGCCTGAGCCTGTTGATACAGCTCGGCCTCACTGAGGTTCTCGTCAATGACTTCCTTATTGGAGGAACAGGCCGCGGTGAGCCCGAGGATGGCGATCAGCAGCAGGTGTTTCACTTGCATGGCGGCTTGCGTCCCTTTGACGGCCGCTGTCTTGGGCGGTGCCGTCCTGTTATGATGAGCGCCCCGGCCAACCCCGGGACAAAAGAAGCCGTATTTAACCACAAGCTCGCAGCCGAAACCAAAGGCTGTGCGCCCGCCGAATCGAGCATGTCCGAGATCATTCAACTTAGCGCAGAGGTCCCGTCCGAACTGGGCGGCCAACGCCTCGACCAGGTCGCCGCCCAATTGTTCGCCGAGTATTCGCGTTCGCGGCTTACTTCGTGGATCAAAGAAGGCCGCCTGACGGTCGATGGCGCGGTCGTGCGCCCTCGGGACCCCGTCCATGGTGGTTCGCAACTTATCCTGGAGGCCGAGCAAGAGGCCCAGGGTGAGTGGGTCGCAGAAGATATCGAACTCGATATCGTCTACGAAGACGACCACATCATGGTGATCAACAAGCCTGCCGGGCTGGTTGTACACCCGGCCGCCGGGCATGCCAGCGGTACGCTGCTCAATGCGCTGCTGCACCATGTGCCAGACATCATCAACGTGCCGCGCGCCGGCATCGTTCACCGCCTGGACAAGGACACCACCGGTCTGATGGTGGTGGCCAAGACCCTGCAGGCGCAGACCAAGCTGGTCGAGCAGTTGCAGAGCCGCACTGTCAGCCGCATCTACGAATGCATCGTGGTTGGGGTGGTGATCGCCGGCGGCAAGATCGACGCCCCGATCGGCCGTCACGGCGGGCTGCGCCAGCGCATGGCGGTGACTGACGGCGGCAAGCCTGCGGTCAGCCACTACCGGGTGCTCAAGCGCTTCCGTTCGCACACCCATGTGCGGGTCAAGCTGGAAACCGGTCGTACTCACCAGATCCGCGTGCACATGGCGCATGTCGGTTATCCGCTGGTCGGCGACCAGACGTACGGCGTGCGTTTCCGTATTCCGCCGGCAGCGAGCCCAACCATGGTCGAGGCGGTCAAGAACTTCCCACGCCAGGCGCTGCATGCGCGGTTCCTGGCTTTGGTCCATCCGATCACCGGTGAGAAGATGAAGTGGGAGTCGCCACTGCCGGACGACTTCGTCTGGTTGCTGTCGCTGCTCAACCAGGACCGCGAGAGCTTTATCGGATGAACGGCCTGACGCAGTCGCTGCTGATCCCCGACTGGCCAGCCCCGGCCTCGGTTCGCGCCTGCGTCACTACCCGTGAGGGCGGCGTCAGCCTGCCGCCTTACGAATCCTTCAATCTAGGCGACCACGTGGGCGATGACCCGCTCGCCGTCGCCGAGAATCGCCGTCGCCTCAACGACGTATTCAGCATCCAGCCAGCCTGGCTCAAGCAGGTGCATGGCCTGGTGG
This sequence comes from Pseudomonas sp. SMN11, assembly GCF_052041945.1. Taxonomy (NCBI): domain Bacteria; kingdom Pseudomonadati; phylum Pseudomonadota; class Gammaproteobacteria; order Pseudomonadales; family Pseudomonadaceae; genus Pseudomonas; species Pseudomonas sp. SMN11. Next base: position 17,886 of record NZ_JBKGGW010000015.1, read on the forward strand.
TGGCGGATGCCGACCCGGCGGTGGTGGCCGAGGCCGATGCCAGCTGGACTGACCAGCCTGGCATTGCCTGTACCGTGATGACGGCCGATTGCCTGCCAGCGCTGTTCTGTGATCGCGCCGGTACCCGCGTGGCGGCAGCCCATGCCGGCTGGCGCGGGCTGGCGGGTGGTGTGCTCGAGGCGACCCTTGATCGCCTGGCGCTGGCGCCTGAAGAGGTGCTGGTGTGGCTCGGGCCGGCCATTGGCCCCAAGGCTTTCGAGGTGGGGCTGGAGGTGCGCGATGCCTTCACTGCCGTGCATCCTGAGGCGGTCAGGGCGTTCGTCGATGGCGAACGGCCGGGCAAGTTGATGGCGGACATCTATGAGCTGGCGCGCATTCGCCTGGCGGCGCGTGGGGTGACGGCTGTTTATGGCGGTGGTTACTGCACGGTCAGTGATGCCCGCTTCTTCTCCTATCGCCGTACCCCTCAAGGTGGTCGCTTCGCCTCGTTGGTCTGGTTGGCCCCGCGCTAATCCAGAAAGCTGACCCCGGTCAATCCCGCTACGCTTGAATCTTCCAGAATCAGCCTTATCTATAAGGTCATCTCAGGCAGGTTTCTTCATAAACAGGCGCTGTCCATCGCTCCGACCTGCCCTTTAAAGGAAGGTACACCATGCGAATAGACCGTTTGACCAGCAAGCTCCAGCTTGCAATATCCGATGCCCAATCCCTGGCTGTTGGCATGGACCACCCAGCCATCGAGCCCGTGCACCTGCTGCAGGCACTGCTCGAACAGCAGGGCGGTTCCATCAAGCCGCTGCTGATGCAGGTCGGCTTCGACATCAACAACCTGCGCCAGGCATTGGTGAAAGAACTCGACCAGTTGCCGAAAATCCAGAACCCCACTGGCGACGTGAACATGTCGCAGGACCTGGCGCGCCTGCTCAACCAGGCCGACCGCCTGGCCCAGCAGAAGGGTGACCAGTTCATTTCCAGCGAACTGGTGGTGCTCGCCGCCATGGACGAGAACAGCAAGCTCGGCAAGCTGTTGCTCAGCCAGGGCGTGACCAAGAAGGCCTTGGAAAACGCCATCAACAACCTGCGCGGCGGTGCGGCGGTGAATGACGCCAACGCAGAAGAGTCGCGTCAGGCCCTGGACAAGTACACCGTCGACCTGACCAAGCGCGCCGAGGAAGGCAAGCTCGACCCGGTGATCGGCCGTGACGACGAAATTCGCCGCACCGTGCAGGTGCTGCAGCGTCGCACCAAGAACAACCCGGTGCTGATCGGCGAGCCTGGCGTGGGTAAAACCGCCATCGCCGAGGGCCTCGCCCAGCGCATCATCAACGGTGAAGTGCCCGATGGCCTGAAAGGCAAGCGCCTGCTGGCGCTGGACATGGGCGCGCTGATCGCCGGTGCCAAGTACCGCGGCGAGTTCGAAGAGCGCCTCAAAGGCCTGCTCAACGAGCTGTCCAAGCAGGAAGGGCAGATCATCCTGTTCATCGACGAACTGCACACCATGGTCGGCGCCGGCAAAGGCGAGGGCGCCATGGACGCCGGCAACATGCTCAAACCGGCCCTGGCCCGTGGCGAGCTGCACTGCGTCGGTGCCACCACGCTCAACGAATACCGCCAGTTCATCGAGAAGGACGCGGCGCTGGAGCGGCGCTTCCAGAAAGTGCTGGTGGAAGAGCCGAGCGAGGAAGACACCATCGCCATCCTGCGTGGCCTGAAAGAGCGCTATGAAGTGCACCACAAGGTGGCCATCACCGACGGTGCGATCATTGCCGCGGCCAAGCTCAGCCACCGCTACATCACCGATCGCCAGCTGCCGGACAAGGCCATCGACCTGATCGACGAAGCGGCCAGCCGCATCCGCATGGAGATCGACTCCAAGCCGGAAGTGCTCGACCGCCTCGACCGTCGCCTGATCCAGCTGAAGGTGGAATCCCAGGCGCTGAAGAAAGAAGAAGACGAGGCGGCGAAGAAGCGCCTCGAGAAGCTCACCGAAGAAATCGAGCGGCTGGAGCGCGAGTATTCCGACCTGGAAGAGATCTGGGCGTCGGAAAAAGCCGAAGTGCAGGGCTCGGCGCAGATTCAGCAAAAGATTGAGCAGGCCCGCCAGGAACTGGAAAGCGCCCGTCGCAAAGGTGACCTGAGCCGCATGGCCGAGCTGCAGTACGGGGTGATCCCGGACCTGGAGCGCAGCCTGCAGATGGTCGACCAGCACGGCAAGACCGAGAACCAGTTGCTGCGCAACAAGGTCACAGAGGAAGAGATTGCCGAAGTGGTGTCCAAGTGGACCGGCATCCCAGTGGCGAAGATGCTCGAAGGCGAGCGCGAGAAGCTGCTGAAGATGGAAGACTTGCTGCATCAGCGGGTGATCGGCCAGGGCGAGGCAGTCACTGCTGTTGCCAACGCCGTACGCCGTTCGCGTGCCGGGCTGTCCGACCCCAACCGGCCAAGTGGTTCGTTCCTGTTCCTGGGCCCGACCGGTGTGGGCAAGACCGAGCTGTGCAAGGCGTTGGCCGAGTTCCTGTTCGATACCGAAGAGGCCATGGTGCGCATCGATATGTCCGAGTTCATGGAGAAACACTCCGTGGCTCGCCTGATCGGCGCCCCGCCAGGCTACGTCGGTTACGAAGAGGGCGGTTACCTGACCGAGGCCGTGCGCCGCAAGCCGTACTCGGTTGTGCTGCTGGATGAAGTAGAGAAGGCTCACCCGGATGTGTTCAACGTGCTGTTGCAGGTGCTGGAAGACGGCCGCCTGACTGACAGCCATGGCCGCACCGTGGACTTCCGCAACACGGTGATCGTGATGACCTCCAACCTGGGCTCGGCGCAGATCCAGGAACTGGTGGGGGATCGCGAGGCGCAGCGTGCGGCGGTAATGGATGCAGTGGGTTCGCACTTCCGTCCGGAGTTCATCAACCGGATCGACGAGGTGGTGGTGTTCGAGCCGCTGGGCCGCGAGCAGATCGCCGGTATCACCGAGATCCAGCTTGGCCGCCTGCGCAGCCGCCTGCTCGAACGCGAACTGTCGCTGAGCCTGAGCCCAGAGGCCTTGGACAAGTTGATCGCCGTGGGTTACGACCCCGTATATGGCGCACGGCCGCTGAAGCGGGCGATCCAGCGCTGGATCGAAAACCCGCTGGCGCAGCTGATCCTGGCTGGCAAGTTCATCCCAGGGACGGCGATTACCGCCAAGGTGGAAGGCGACGAAATCGTATTTGCCTGATTGTTCCTGCAAATGAGCCCCGCTTCGGCGGGGCTTTTTTGTGTCTTCCTTTACCGGCCTCTTCGCGGGTAAACCCGCTCCTACAGGGTAATGCGATCTCCTGTGGGAGCGGGCGAGCCCGCGAAGAGGCCGGCACAGGCCCAGCAAATCCGGGGCTTTCCGGCCTTCTTGGATAACTTGCTGAAATTTTTGAAATTTCTGCTTGCATCAAAAAACGTGTGCCCCTAATATACGCCGCGTTGTCAGGCACTAAGCGAATCACCAGAAACATCGGTGACCGCAAAACAACTTACAAATCAGTAAGTTGAATGAAAAAAAGTGGTTGACAAGCAAAACGAAGAATGTAGAATAGCCGGCCTCAGCAGCGACAACGCGAAAGCGGATAGCCAAAGAGACCGAAGCTAACACAAGCTTCGAAGCTGTAAAGATGTGCCGAAGTTCAGTTCCGCGATAGCTCAGTCGGTAGAGCAAATGACTGTTAATCATTGGGTCCCTGGTTCGAGTCCAGGTCGCGGAGCCAATCTCGGGGTGTAGCGCAGTCCGGTAGCGCGCCTGCTTTGGGAGCAGGATGTCAGGAGTTCGAATCCCCTCACCCCGACCATTTTCCGGGTCGTTAGCTCAGTTGGTAGAGCAGTTGGCTTTTAACCAATTGGTCGTAGGTTCGAATCCTACACGACCCACCATGTAAAAAGGGGCATCTCGATCGAGGTGCCCTTTTTTTTAAGCAAGACCTCGGGGTGTAGCGCAGTCCGGTAGCGCGCCTGCTTTGGGAGCAGGATGTCAGGAGTTCGAATCCCCTCACCCCGACCATTTTTGGGTCGTTAGCTCAGTTGGTAGAGCAGTTGGCTTTTAACCAATTGGTCGTAGGTTCGAATCCTACACGACCCACCAAGAACAAAGGGCATCTCGCATGAGATGCCCTTTTTCTTTTGCCTCGAAAAAATGGGCAAAAAGAAGGACCGCCTAGGCGACCCTTCATCTTCGATCAGTGCAGCTTCAATCGCGGCTCAGTGCCCCGGCCAATCTTGCTGCCCAGCATCATCAACGCCGTGCGGAAGAAGCCATACAGCGCCATCTGGTGCATGCGGTACAGCGACACGTAGAACATCCGCGCCAGCCAGCCTTCCAGCTTCACGCTGCCCATCAGGTTACCCATCAGGTTGCCCACTGCCGAGAAGCGCGACAGCGACACCAGCGAACCGTAGTCCTTGTACTCGTAAGTCGGCAGCGCCTTGTTCTCCAGCCGCGCCTTCAGGCTCTGCGCCAGCATCGAAGCCTGCTGGTGCGCGGCCTGAGCCCGTGGCGGCACGTTGCGGTCGCTGCCCGGCTGCGGGCACGCGGCACAGTCACCGAAGGCGAAGATATTGTCATCGCGGGTGGTCTGCAGGGTAGGGCGCACCACCAGCTGGTTGATGCGGTTGGTTTCCAGGCCGTCGATATCCTTGAGGAAGCCCGGCGCACGAATACCCGCCGCCCACACCTTGAGGCTCGCCTGGATCACTTCACCGTCTTTGGTCTTCAGGCCATCCTCGGTCACTTCACTGACCGCAGCATTGGTCATCACCTTCACCCCGAGTTTTTCCAGGGTCTTGTGCACCGGCACGCTGATGCGCTCCGGCAGCGCCGGCAGCACGCGTGGGCCGGCCTCGATGATGGTGATGTGCATGTCCTTGGGCTGGATGCGGTCCAGGCCATAGGCTGCCAGTTCGTGGGCGGCGTGGTGCAGCTCTGCGGCCAGTTCCACACCGGTGGCACCGGCGCCGACGATGGCCACGCTGATCTGTTCGCTGGCCACGTCACCGGCGTGGGCACGCAGATAGTGGTTCAGCAGCTGCTGGTGAAAGCGCTCGGCCTGCTTGCGGGTGTCGAGGAACAGGCAGTGTTGCGCCGCACCCAGGGTGCCGAAGTCGTTGGTGTTGGAACCCACGGCAATGACCAGGGTGTCGTAGCCCAGGGTGCGCGCAGGCAGCAACTCGCGGCCCTCTTCATCGAGGGTGGCGGCCAATTGGATCTGCTTGCCTTCACGGTCCAGGCCGCTCATGCGCCCCAGCTGGAAGTTGAAGTGGTTCCACTTGGCCTGGGCCACGTAGTTCAGTTCGTCTTCCGAAGAGTTCAGCGAGCCGGCGGCCACTTCGTGCAGCAGCGGTTTCCAGATGTGCGTGAGGTTGGCGTCGACCAGGGTGATCTCGGCCTGCTTGCGCTTGCCCAGGCTTTTACCCAGGCGGGTCGCCAGTTCCAGGCCGCCGGCGCCGCCGCCGACAATCACGATGCGATGAGTCATGGGGATATCTCATAAGGTTTACGGAATTCGTGGCCCCAAGGGCCGGCCGCAAACTGCACGAGGGGAGGGCGAGCGCAACGCAGCTCATAGCACCAGTCCACTCAGCAGGCGGCTGATGAGACCCAACCCGATGGTCACGGCCAGTACCAGCACAAGGAGCAGCCAGGGCCGAAAAGGCCGGCGCTCGACTTGGTGCTGGGGGGCTCGCAGATACTCATCGACACGACGCTGATCTTCCGGGGTCAGGCGACTGGTCATGGTGGGCCTCGTCAGGTAGACGTTTGTGACTGCCCGAACGCCACAGCGTTCAGGCAAGCGCTTCGAACAAATGATAATGCTTTCTATACCTGGCGCCGAGTTTACGCCATCGCAAAGACTCTCGGCAGTGGATCAAAGACTGATGCCCACGTCGAAGACGATGCTGCGCCCCAGGTTGCCGCGTAGAAAGTCCGCCGCATCGGGGTGGGCGAACAGCACCCGGGCGAACGTCGGCCCGACCAGCGACAGCGAGCGCCAGCCCTGGCGCAGGTATTCGGTGGGTGGCGGGAAATGGGTGTTGAGGTCGAGCACTTCGCGCTTGAGGCTGGCGAAGGCGATGATGTCCAACTCACTCAAGTCCAGCCCGCGCTCGCGGTAGTTGTGCGCCTTCTTGCGCAGGGTCGGCGCCAGGCGCCCGAGCAGCTCGGCGGCGGCGATGCGCCGGGGGCGGGCTTCGCGGCGCACCAGCTGGGCCAGGGAAAAGGCACTGCGCCGGCGCTGCAGCTCTTCTCGCCACTCGTCGTTGAGGCGGCGGCCTTCGTCGAGCACGAAAAAAACCTCGAATGCCGCATCGCGGAACAGCACGTCCGGTGGCTCCTGGCCGGCCGGGGTGAAGTCCTCGCTGCGGTAGGGGATATTCAGCCCTTGCAACAGGCGCTGGCACACCCACCGCTCCCGCTCCCACTTGCGGGCGTTGGAGAGGAAGGCATTGGCTTGTTCGGCCTGGATGGTAAGCAGGCGCAGGTAGTCTGAGTCATCCATGGGAACAAGCTTAGCCGCTAATCGATGACGTTAAGATGCTGTTTGTGCGTGGGAAACGGGGCAGGGTGTAGACTCAGTTTGTCCACACGGCCGAAAGGGATATGTTCCAGGTGATCAGCGCGCAGGTTTTATCCACAACCAGCCTTGCCGTGGGCTGGCTTGGCTACGTGCCGTTGCTGGTCTGGGCAGCCAGCCGCACGCGCTGGGTCGAGTTGGTGACCGACCGACGCCGCCAGCACCTTTTGTTTGGCACAGTGTTCTGCCTGTTTGCCCTGTGGCTGGTCAGGCGCGATTTCGATACGGGTGTGTCGTATCACTTCATTGGCATGACGGCGGTGACCTTGCTGCTGGACTGGCCGCTGGCCGTTCTGGGCGGTTTCCTCGCGCAGCTTGGCTTGCTGGCGCTGGGCCGACAGGACCTCGCTGCGCTTGGGGTTAACGGTTTGCTGCTGGTGGGTTTGCCGGTGCTGATTACCGAGGTATGCGCGATCCTGGTCGAGCGGGCGCAACCGCGGAACCTGTTCGTGTACATCTTCTGTTCGGGGTTCTTTCCCGCTGCGCTGACAGTGCTGATTTGCGTGCCGGTGGCGCTGGGAGTGCTATGGCTGGATGGTCGCTTTGCGATGCCGGAGTGGCTCAGCGACTTTGTCGGCTACCTGTGGTTGATGATGTTCCCGGAGGCGTTCATCAACGGCATGGTGATCAGCGCGCTGGTGGTGTTTTGCCCGGAGTGGCTGGAGACGTTCAACCGCACCCGGTACCTGCAGGCGCCGTGGAAGGATGAAGAGCGCTAAACATTCGACGAGCGCGGTCGTTGTAGGAGCGGCCTTGTGTCGCGAAAGGGGCTGCGAAGCGGCCCCAGGATTTCAGCACAGATGCGGAGATTGCCGGGGCCGCTTCGCGGCCCTTTCGCGACACAAGGCCGCTCCTACAGGGGCCGCGTGTGCTCAGGTCAATGCCGCGGCTCCAGCTCCCCGGAAAACAGCTCATCCTCGGCATCCGGCGCCACCGGAATCTTGTGCTCCTCAGCCGCCCAAGCGCCCAGGTCGATCAGCTTGCAGCGATCGGAACAGAACGGCCGGAACGTGCTCTTCTCGTTCCATTCCACGGGTGCGCCACAGGTCGGGCAATCGACGGTCAATGGCTGGCTCATGGCTGGCCTCCTCGTAAAGTCAGGTAAAAGTGGTGCAGGCGGTCAATCTGCTCGTACAGTGCGGCCAAATCGCCGTCATTGACCACCACATCGTCGGCATGGCCCAGGCGTTCCTCACGGGCCAGCTGGGCCTTGAGAATGGCCTGCACCTGCTCAGGGCTGGTGTTGTCACGCGCCAGGGTACGCGCCACCTGCAACTCCTGCGGCACATCGATCACCAGCACGCGCTGGACCTTCTGATGCTGGCCCGACTCGATCAGCAGCGGTGACACGTACACCGCATAGGGCGACTCGGCCTTGGCCAGGTAACTGAAGATCTCCTGCCCGATCAACGGGTGCAGCAGTTGCTCCAGCCACTTGCGCTGCGCTGGGTCGGCGAAGATCAGATGGCGCAAGGCCGCACGATCAAGCTGGCCATCGTCCAGCAGCACGCCGGGGCCGAAGCGCTCGACGATGCTCGCCAGTGCCGGGCGGCCGGGTTCGACCACCCAGCGCGCCGCCTGGTCGGCGTCGACCAGGTGCACGCCAAGTTCGACGAAGCGCTCGGCGGCGGCGCTCTTGCCGCTGCCGATGCCGCCGGTCAGCCCGAGAATCCAGGGGGTGAAGGCCTTGGTGGTCATCACATTCCAAACAGTTGCAGGTAGAAGGCGTATATTTCATCACCCCAGAGCACGGCAATCCACCCCGCAATGGCCAGATAAGGGCCAAAGGGTATGGCAGTGCCGACGGATTGCCTGCGCACGCGCAACAGGCACAGGCCCGCCACCACGCCGATCACCGATGACAGCAGCAAGGTCACCGGCAATACCTGCCAGCCGCCCCAGGCACCGATCAGCGCCAGCAGCTTGAAGTCGCCATAGCCCATGCCTTCCTTGCCGGTGACCAGCTTGAACACCCAGTACACCGACCACAGGCTCAGGTAGCCGGCCACCGCGCCCCACAGCGCATCGGGCAACGGCACCACGGTGTCGAAGGCATTGACGATCAGGCCCAGCCACAGCGTCGGCAGCACCAGCACATCGGGCAATATCTGCTGGTCATGGTCGATCAGGCTCAGTGCCAGCAGGCTCCAGGTCAGCAGCAGCAGGGCCAGCGCCTCGATGCCTGTGCCGGCATGCCAGGCCACCACCATCGACAACAGCGCACAGGCCAGCTCGACCAGCGGATAACGGGCGCTGATCGGCTGCTTGCATGCCGAGCAGCGCCCGCGCAATGCCAGGTAGCTCAGTACGGGAATGTTCTCCCAGGCGCGGATCGCGTGGTTGCAATGCGGGCAGTGGGAGGCGGGGAGGGACAGGTTGAAGCGCTCGTGCTCGGTGGTCGGCAGGCCCAGCACCTCCTGGGCCTCACGCTGCCACTGGCGCTCGAGCATGATTGGCAGGCGATGCACCACCACGTTGAGGAAGCTGCCCACCAACAGGCCGAGCACAGCCGCCAGGGTAATGAAGTACGCCGGCTGCTCGGCCAGCAAAGTCCATGAAGTCATGTTCAGATCAAGCTACCCAACTGGAAGATCGGCAGGTACATCGCCACCACCAGGCCGCCTACCAGCAGGCCCAGGATCAGCACGATGGCCGGCTCCAGCAGGCTGGTCAACTGGTCCAGCGTCTGGCTGACCTGTTCCTCGTAATGGCTGGCGGATTTCTCCAGCATCTGGTCCAGCGTGCCGCTGGATTCACCGATGGCTATAAGTTGTACCAACAATGGCGGAAACAGCGGTTCAATCGCCATCGCCTGATTCAGCGCCTGCCCGTTGGCCATTCCCTGGCGCAAGCGATGCACCGCCTGCTCGTGCAGGTCATTGCCGCAGGCCTTGGCCACGGTGACCAGCGCATCCAGCAACGGTACCCCGGCAGCATAGGAGGTGGCCAAGGTGCGAGCGAAGCGCGCCAGGGCCGCCTGGCTCAAGAGCTTGCCGAACACGGGAACGCGCAAGGTTTGTGCAGTTATCCACAGGCGTGCTGGCGCATGCTTCTGATACAGCCGGGTCACGGCAAATCCCAGGGCAAGCGCGGTTATCAACAGCAGCGGCGCATAACGCCCCAGCCCTGTGGACAAGTCGATCACCCACTGCGTGAAGGCCGGCAACGCTGCATCGAAACCGGCAAACAGGCTCTCGAAACGCGGAATCACCTCCAGCAACAACACCGCCGAAACCCCCAACCCGGTCAGCAACAGCAGCAACGGATAGAGCATCGCCTTGCGCACGCGTTTACGCAGCAGCTGGCGCTGCTCCAGCATCCCCGCCAGTTGTTCCAGCTGCCGATCGAGCGTGCCGGACTGCTCGCCCACGCGAATCAGGTTGCAGTACAACCCATCGAACCACGCCGGATGCCGCTGCAACGCATCCGCCAGCCCCAGGCCCGAGGCTACATCCCGTTTCAATTTATCCAGCAACGCTGCTTGCCCCGCACTGCAGCCGCTGCGCCCCATCACCTCGAAGGCCTGCAACAGCGGCACCCCGGCCTTGAGCAAGGTCGCCAGCTGCCGGCTGAAGCCCGCCGGGTCGGTCTTTTCCCGAGCCTTCGGCAAACGCCACTCAAACCCGCCAGCCGCCCGCAGGCTGACCACGCGAATGCCCTGGCGCTGCAAGCCGGCCCGCGCATAGGCCGGGCTGCGCCCGCTGACCTGGCCGCTGACCGCAGCGCCACTGGCATCGGTGCCGCGCCAGGTATAGAGGTGTGTGGATGGGTTCATGCAAAGGTCCTTTTAAAGCTCGTGCGACAAGCCTGGAAACAGCTTGCCGCGTCCATGAGCGGGCGTGCGTCCGTGATGCTCACTAGAGTAGTTCAGCGAAGATGACGCCCTGCCGGCCAGGGGTGACAAAAGGTGTCTGTTCAGGCCTACTGCGCCGCTGCCAGCTGGGGGCGAACCTGACCTCCACGAGTACACGTATCAAAAGGAAATTGTTCATGAAAGGGCAACGCGGTATCACCCTGATCGAACTGATGATCGTCGTCGCGATCATCGGCATTCTGGCGACCATCGCCATCCCGATGTACACCAACCACCAGTCCCGCACCAAGGCTGCGGCCGGGTTGCTGGAGATCAGCGCGCTGAAGACGGCGATGGAAATCCGGCTGAATGAAGGGAAGGAAGTGGGGAGTGTGGCCGAGTTGGGCGGCCAGCCGGCTACGGCGAACTGTGCGATCACGGTCAGCAGCAAGGCGGCTGACGGAACCGGCACGATCGCGTGCACCCTGGCTGATGCGCCGGCCAATGTGGTGGGCAAGAGCCTGACCCTGACCCGCTCGCCTGCTGGCTGGAGCTGCACGACGAACATCGAGGAAGACCTCGCGCCGAAGGGCTGCAAAGCGCCTTGACGGGAGGGGAATAAGGCCGGGGAAACAGGGGTTTACGCGGCGGGTGCGGCAGTGGTACGTTGCGCTACACGCCGGTGTAGCTCAGTCGGTAGAGCAGCGCACTCGTAACGCGAAGGTCGCAGGTTCGATTCCTGTCTCCGGCACCATGAAATCTCCATGAAACCCTTTTAAATCAAGGGTTTGCGGCCTCTAAAGCCCCTCTCGCGTGGTAACCTTTGTGGTAACTACTCGATGAAAGCTAGCTTTGGCCCCCTCCAAGTGAACCTCCGTTACACCTACTCCCGCAAAGGGACGCTGTACTATCAGCGGCCCATTCCGAAAGAACTCCAGTCTCGATACGGCAAAAAACTCGTGAAGGTGAAGCTCAAGAGCGCGGATGTGCTCCTGGCTAGCCGTGAAGTGGATCGCTTGAACCGACAGGTTGAGGCAGAGTGGGAGCGCCTGAGGGCGGAGCCGACATCCTCCCCACAAGCTCTCAGGGCCCACGCCGTGTCTCTCCTCCGTGATTGGGGGCTTGCCGATCAGCCCGCGAAGAATGACCCTTCCATCGTCGAGGTGTTTTTCGACTTCCTGGATGGCAAGCGGCCAAATCACGCAGTGGAAGATGAAGATCAGCGTGCGCAACCCAACCCCATGGACTACCTCTCACCCACTGAGCGGGAAGCGGCAAAGCTGCTGGCTGGACGGGTTGAGGTAAGTCTGAGTGATGCACTGGAGTTCTACCTGAACACCCACACGAAGCGTGACGATGCCAAGTTCTCCGCAGATGCTCGGCGGGTGTTCGATGGACTGATGAATGTGATTGGTGACAAGCCCTTTGAGTCGGTCACGCGGGCGGATGCGAGGGCTTTCGTTGATGCTGAGCTGGCTCGCGGCTCTGCCACTACCAGCGTTCGCCGCAGGCTGTCCACCATCGTAGCGGTGTTCACTCGTTATGCGCGGGAGCATGAGCTATCGAGACCGAACCCGTTTGCTGAGCTAAAGATTATGGGCGAGGGCAACGACTCGAAAGAGCGCCAACCATTCACCCCGGAAGAGCTTCAAAGGACGGTAGCGAGGTGCAGGGAAAAGGACGATGAACCGCGCTGGATCACCGCGATACTAGCGGACACTGGAGCCCGTTTGGCGGAGGTCGTAGGTCTGCCCCTCGATGACATCAAACTGGACGCTGAGGTGCCTCATATCGTCATCCAGGAGCACCCATGGCGTTCGCTCAAGAACAAAGACAGCAAGCGTGTTGTTCCGCTCGTTGGGGCGTCCCTGTGGGCAGCCCAGCGTGCTGTGGCAAGCTCCCTGCCGGGTGCGGTCTTTGCGTTCCCGAAATACACGTCTGCGAAGGGGTGCAATGCCAACAGTGCTTCTGCCACCATCGCCAAGTGGTTGAGGGGGCAGGGTGTTGCTCACACCGCTCATGAGCTTCGTCACACGATGGCTGATAGGCTTCGAGAGGTTCAGTGCCCTGAGGACATTCGTAAAAGCATCGGCGGTTGGGCTAGCGCTGATGTGGCGAGCCGCTACGGGAAGGGGTACTCCCTTCAAGTCATGCGCGAATGGCTTCTGAAGAATGCCTTGGTCGGGGCCTGAACCAGCCCTGTCACTTTTTCTTAGGCGGGGGTGGCGGGGCTTTAGGCGCCACAGAGGGGCGTATATTCGTGGGAGCGGGTGGATTCACATTCATGCCATCGTTTACGTGAATGCGTCTTCCCCCATTCGAAGGACGTTTCTGATCACTCATTTTCAATTCTCCGGTGGGATCAAGAATTCCACAAAATAGACATCGACGTTGCAGACCAAGAGAAACTCCACACCCGGTGAGTCAACGTATTCATCATCCACGATCCAGGCGGGGTACTGCATCATAAAGTGCCCGTCTTTCGGATCGGTAGGCCAGACCAAAGGGTAGCCAAAAAGTCTGCGGCCATCTAAAAAATTGAGGACCACGGCGCGTCCTGGAAATTTTCTGAACGCGTAGATCCACTCTCGGTAAGAGGCACGGGACGTTAGGCCCTTGTCCCGCGCTATTCGATACAAGGTGTCATGGTTTGCGGCATAGGAAAGCCCGAACCCAATGATGACTGCGATACCTACGGCCCAGGTGGTCTCGACTGTGGAACTCCAGTCACCGACGATGAACCAGTGGTGGCCTACATAGAACAAACCCAACTTAATGCCAGCGACTACGAGGCTAATGATGGCTGTACCGATGAGCGCCTGAATGCTCCGCTCAAACTGGCTAGGTTTCGGTGACTCCGATAGCCAATAGAAAATCATGGTCATGATGAAGCCAGGTACCAAAGTCTGGACGAGGGGTAGGACTTTGGTGGCTAGGTCTTCCATTTGGCGCCGCATCCATTCGAGTTAGGGTTCAGACTATACAACGCCGCGATTAAGCAAGGGGACGCGATCTACCTGTCTTGTCGAGATGATGTGCCTGAAGGACCGCCAAGCAGTGATCCGGGGGGCTTGCGGGGCTCGTTCCGGGCTGAGAGCGTCCTGGGCTAGCTATGTCAGCTCCCAGGAGAGGCTCAGTTCATGCACACCTCCGCCCACGACAAGCGGCACTAGAAATACTGCGGTCGTGTACTTGGCTTAGATGGGGGGGCATTTGCCGGCCTCAGAAGCACTCCATCATGGAAGGAGTACAGATATGTCGACCTTATCCCTAGCAGGAAGCACCCACGCAGTCAGCAGGCATGACTTCGAGCAGAATCAGGAATGGCCCGATACCCCCCAGAATCGGCGCTTACTGTCTGCATACGGGGCCGCTTGTGAACGATCATCCACCTCTGCTATCGCCGCACTGAGCGCAGAGCGAGGGGGCTGGACTGACGTTGACCAGTACAAGGCCAAAGCTGCGCACTGGGAGACAGTGGCGAACACTCTCGGGGCAGTGTTGAGCATGGAGATCGAGGAAGGACGGGAGGAAATACTACTCCCTGATCCCTGGAGATAGTCCACGATGGGCCTGGCACGCGTAGCCGCTACAGGCCAATTACTCCCGAGGGACCACATTAGGATCACCCAGCTGTGATCCGGGGGCTTCATCACGTTCAACGTGGTGCCGGACTTGGTCCGGACTGTGGGCAACCTCGCTGCGTCTGATCATGGGCTATGTATCCCTGAGCGACCACTGAGACCACTGACCACCTACACCACCGATTATGGGGGGTAGGGGGGCATACTGGGGCTCCTGCTGGTCGATCATGGAGATGCAACTTTGTTAGGTCTTTTAGAACCCAATACTGACTCAATCTCCACTTTGCATTTAATTAGCGCCGGTAACACCTGGTCTGTAATGTTCCTATGCCTCAATTCTGGTAGAGCGACTGAAATAGAGTAGTGCTCCCCTAGTCCTGTGTTCAACCATATGCCTACGCCATAAACACCTTCTGCATGTTCCTGGCAATCTAGCGCATAGCCAAGCATTCTGATTTTGTCTAACTCGGTCCGAAGGGCCTCATGGTCTGTTATGCTGAACTTTGTCCTAGGATCGCTCAAGTCTGGTGGGGAGTTCTCTAAGATGTCTTTTGGAAGGGCGGCTAATATAGCCTTGCCGTGAGCGGTGCAGTGGATTGGGAATGCAGTTCCTACTGCTGAAACGACCCTCAGTTCCCTATCGGAAACATACTGATCCACTAATACAGAATGACTTCCTCGATAGACACACAAGTCAACAGTCTCGCGAGTGGCTCGTCCTAGAGTCTCGATAAAGGGCCGCGAGATTCCAATAATGTCAGTGTGCGCAGATGCTGCCAATCTAAGCAAGGCAGGGCCAAGCCGTACCCCATCGGCCCCTGAAATCACAAATTGCTGTGCTTCTAGATTGCTCACTAGACGGTGCACTGTGGTTCGCGGCAGCCCAGTGAGCTTCGACAGTTGGGATAGGCTCAGCCCCTCTCGCTGATTCTCGAGCGCGTGCAGGACTGAAGCCGCTCTAGCGATGACCTGCTTCCCGCTAGCCCCATCAATTTCCTCGTTCACTGCGTGCTCCTCAAGGCGAAAGTCATTCATCGGCACCACCTTGACATTAAAGCAGCCAATCGCCAACACTGTTCCGTCAGGTGGACAACCGTTCCGCCAAATGGACAAAAGGAAATCCCATGCAGAGAGTTTCTTCATTGGGGGCATTTACGCTTCTGGCGATTGCCTGCCTTACAATCATGGTGGGCTGCGTCATCGTCCCGGCCCTGCCTTCAATTGCCTCACAGCTTGGCACCCCCGATGCTGCGGGCCTTCTTGTAACGATCCCTTCCTTGGGGGTTGTCATCTTCGGGCCTGTAGCGGGGAAGTTGATTGACCGTGTGGGGCTCTACAAGGCCGTGTGCATTGGCCTGTTCTTCTATGGCGCTTTAGGTGCGGGTGGAGTGTTCCTTCACGGATACACCTGGGTTTTCGCTGACCGCCTTCTGTTAGGCGGGGCGACTGCACTGGTGATGGCTGGAGGTACGGGGCTCATCTCCGCGCTCTACAGCGGGAAAGCACGGTTAGGCATG
This sequence comes from Pseudomonas sp. SMN11, assembly GCF_052041945.1. Taxonomy (NCBI): domain Bacteria; kingdom Pseudomonadati; phylum Pseudomonadota; class Gammaproteobacteria; order Pseudomonadales; family Pseudomonadaceae; genus Pseudomonas; species Pseudomonas sp. SMN11. Next base: position 33,373 of record NZ_JBKGGW010000015.1, read on the forward strand.
ATCGCCAAGCAGGGAATGTCCATCGAACTGGGTGGGGTTATCTTCCTCTTTATTGGCGGATTACTTGCAACCATAAGCTGGCAGTGGCCCTTCGTTCTCTACCTAGTGTCCTGGTTGATGCTTGCGATGCTTCTTGCATTTGTCCCCAGGGCAGGTGTTGATCCAGCAGGCCGCGAATCTGAGGCCGTCAGTAACAGGCAGCCGGTGCCCGCAGCACTCAAGCGTGTTTTCATTGCTGCAGTTTTCTCAATGCTCGCCTTCTTTACGGCAATTATCCTGCTGCCGTTAAGGCTCCAGGAAATGGCACTCACCGAAGCGGAAACTGGATATTTCCTTTCCTTTGTTTCCTTCGTGGCAGTTCTGGCCGCTGCTGGAATGCCAAAGCTAGTGACGCGTACTAGTGAGCACTCAGCCCTTGCTGTGGCATTCTTCTGCTACTCTGCTGCCCACTTGGTGTTTGTTTTCGGTGGCAGTGTCAGTGTTATGGCCGTGGGCGGGATTTTTATGGGGGTGGGGTTTGGTTTTTCGGTCCCTCTTGTAAATCACATGACGGTTGAACAGAGCCATCCACAAGTCCGTGGGAGAAATCTCGCTTATTTGTCTATGGCTATATTTTCAGGGCAGTTCCTGTGCTCTGCAATTGAATTGTTTCCTCAAGGTGATACCTCATTGCTCTTTGCTGCAAGTGCTCTCGTAGCGCTGCTAGTTTGTGTGTGGGCTATAAGTGGTCGTGGAAAAGCTCACACCAAAATTGCTTGAACTTAGGCGGAATTGGTCACGCACTGTTAAGGACCTCAAATGATTTTTCTGAAAAAATTTGAGAGCCCACTTCGAAAATTGATAGGCCGTGACTACCCCCCGGTGCCCATAGCAAGCCTACTGAACGACACCACAACACTCGCTCTCAAATCCCAGGTGTGTCTCGCCAATCTCTGACCGAACGTTAGTCCGGCCGCCCAGTTGCTGGTCATCACTCACACTCCCTAGCCTCATTGGCGAACCTTCCGGAACCACGCCAATGCCTTGTAGCAGGGACTCGGTGCTGAGCTGTGGAGACTGGCCATGACGCTTCCCAATAAGGAATCGCAACGCGATGAACATCGAAGACATCGCCGCGCGCTTGTTCCTGGGAGAGGCAGTAGCCCGCCTGGTGGAGCGAGAAAAGCATCTCGGCAGGCTGGCCCAGAGAAAGCTTCCAGGGCTGTGCTGATCAGGCCTGAGGCTCATCGGAATGGGAGGATAGTGAGCAGTTCGAAATGGGTATGCCTTTACGGATCCAGTGAGGGCGGTTCGATAGCTGGTTCGATAATTAGTGGTTGACCAATCAAAACGAACCGCTAATATACGAACCATCCAAAGCGAACCGGAGCCGTTCAATGTACATCCGCGCCTACCTCCGCGCCTCTACCCAAGACCAAGACGCTCAACGAGCCAGAGAAGATCTCGAAGCGTTCGCCCAAGAGCGCGGTTTGCGCATTGCAGCCTGGTACGCAGAGAACGAATCTGGAGCCAATCTCAAGCGCCCTGAGTTGTTTCGGCTGTTGGCGGATTGTCACCCTGGAGACGTGCTCTTGATTGAACAGGTGGACCGTCTTTCGCGCCTCAATGCCGAAGATTGGGACCGCCTCAAGGCCGAGTTACTGGGCCGAAAGGTTCGTGTGGTCGCCCTGGACCTCCCCACCTCCCACATGATGGTGAAGGCGGAAGATGAGATGACCATGCGGATGATGGATGCTCTGAACTCGATGATGCTGGATATGTTGGCCGCCATTGCCCGCAAGGACTATGAGGACAGACGTCGTAGGACCACTCAGGGCATCGCCCAGGCTAAAGAGCGCGACAAGCTCAAGCCTCAGGCGGAAAGGGCCTACAAGGGCCGCCCAGCCAACCATGAGCGCAATACAGCCATTCTGGCAATGCTGGATAGGGGGAGCAGTTGGTCGGAGGTCTGTGCAGCCACAGGCGCCTCTCGAAGCACGCTACTGAGGCTGATAAAGGCGCGCCAGAATGCTGAGGCGTGAATGATTCACTATCTGTTTTTTTTGTTCGGCAGCCCCTATTTTCTCGTAACGGTGGGCCGATAGATCCAGAGACAGCCTGCGTGCGAACTGCTAGATTCTGCTCTAGCAAGGAGATCGGTGAATCCACCGCGAGCATAACGAAGGAGCGCGAAACGTGCAGAATGTGCTGGTGCCTACTCTCAATGACGGCCAGTATGACTTCCTCCGCCTCTTCCAGATTTGGGAGAAAGTCAGCTCTGCCCCTCAGGGGACTCGGTTCGATTTCACGAATTGCACGTTCCTGCGCCCGAGTGCAGTTGCGTTCCTTGGTGGCCTTGCGCGGCTCGCGGAGCATCATAGCTATCCGGTGACATTTGCTTGGGAAACGGTTTGTGGCGCTGTAATGGCAAACCTTTGTCAGAATGGGTTCGCTAGCAGCTTTGGACACCCATCCCCAGGGTGGAATGGAAACTCGATCCCTTTCCGAGAGGATCGGGTTTCGGCAACGGATCCGATACTCGACTACCTCACTGACCTCTGGCTGGGCCGGGGGTGGGTCCAGGTAAGTCCTTTGCTCAAAGACGCGATAGTCGGAAAGGTGTGGGAAATTTACACAAACTCTTTCGAGCACAGCGGGTCGAGTGTGGGAGTCTACTCGTGTGGTCAGTATTTTCAGGCTATGAACCAACTAGTCCTGACTGTGGTCGATTTTGGTATGGGCATACCTAATAAAATCCGTAGCTACCTACAAAGTGACCCGCGTGCAGCCAACCTGCTATCTAGCTCATGCCTTGAGTGGGCTTTCCAGAGTGGCAACACCACCAGCCGTAAACCTGGTGTGGCGCGGGGGTTGGGACTAGATCTGCTTAAAGAGTTTGTTAGGGTTAATCAAGGTTCTTTGGAAATTTATAGCAACAGTGCTTACGCCATAGTCGATAGAAACGGTGAACGTTTCCAAGATATGAACGGTGGGTTCGCAGGAACGGCGGTATTGATCAAGCTGAACTGCGATGAAACGCTCTATCATTTTCGAGGCGAATTTCCAAATTGAGGAGGGATGTATGAGATTGGTTATTAGCGAGACTATAGGGGCTCGTTGCATTGTGGCCGAAGATGGTCAGCGGCTCCATGATGCGGTCGTAGGGCATTTGCGCGACAACGAGGATGTGTTCCTTGATTTCTCGGAGGTTAGGCAGTTCGCTTCGCCATTCTTTAACTTCTCCATAGGGCAGTTGTTGAATGATGTTTCTGAAGCAAACCTGCGAAAATTCCTCCACTTGGAAGGGCTGAATGAAACAGGCCGAATCGTAGTGGAGCGAGTCATAGCGAACGCTTCGAAATATCAAGGTAACGAAGATTATCGGAAGATAGTCGACGATATCCTTGAGCAGCAAGCGAGAGGGGAGGACTGAAATGGCTATAAGCTTGAAGGTTAATGCGAACGTTGTTGACATTTCGAGTGACACCCCAAAAGCCAATGATGTATTTCTTGTCGATACCAATGTTTGGTATTGGATGACTTACTCGCGCGCAAGTACGGCCGGTGCGAAAGTTTATCAGATAAGAAGCTATCCTTCTTACACTAATAGCGCTTTGGCGGCTAATTCTACAATTTACCAGTCCGGCATTAGTGTTGCAGAACTTTCCCATATTATTGAAAAGTCGGAGCGCGAGATTTTCAATAAGGCTAACCCACAAGTTAGCACCAAGGAGTACCGTCACAATTTTCCGGCAGAGCGGGCAAGCGTCTGCTTGGAAATAAATTCCGCTTGCTTGCAGGTCCTTGCTCTCGGTGAGTCCATGGACGTTTCTGTGAACTCTGACATGGTGAAGTCCGCGCTTTCACATCTCCAGACTTGCTCAGTAGACGGTTACGACCTATTCCTCCTTGAAGCTATGGCCGCAAGCGGCGTCACTCAGGTAATCACGGATGATGGCGATTTCGCTACAGTTCCGGGAATTACGGTATTCACCGCGAACCGTACTATAGTCCAAGCGGCGAGAGCACAGGGTAAGCTCATTGTGCGATAGTTCGGGGGCCTCATCGGACTAGGATATCAAGAGAATTTTATCCGCAGTGCTTTTCGAATCCTAGGTTTCTTGATCCTGTCCGAAGAGCTTTTGGCTTGTACTATACGGCGCGGCGCCTTCTTGAGGGCCTTGGTCGCGCCATCTTTGTAATGGATTCGCAGATGGAAGATTTAATGAGTTGGGCGTGGTCTCTATTAAAAGACTCAGTCCCGCCCGCAGCGCTAGTGCTCGCCTTCGCATGGCTATTTAGAACATGGATTGGAGAGAAGATAAAAGCCAGCATTAAATATGACTATGACGAAAGGCTAGAGCAGCTGAGATCTGAGCTTAGGGCACAGGGAGAATCAAATTTGGCGATTCTCCGTTCTGAAATGGACCGTCAGGCGGATAAACTCAGAATCGCCTCAGCATCATTCTCTGAGGTTCAAAAAGCAACAATTACAAAAAAAATCGAGGCAGTAGATGCCGTTTGGGTTGGGATCATTCAGTCGCGTGCTGCGTTCCCTAGTCAGATTTCAATTACAGATATACTGACCAATGAAGAGCTACAATCTTTCTATACGGATCCGCGGATGCATAAATATTCTGCGGAAATAGAAAAGGTTGACGAGTTTTCGTTTTTTAATGCAGGTCTAGATGCTGTGCAGTTAATGCGCCCTCACTTGGGGGAGTATATCTGGGCGCTTTATGCTACTTATCGTTCCATTCTTGGTAGGTCTATATTTTTGATCAAGCGCGGCCGTGAGCAAAGTGAGAAGCTCGCTTGGTTTGAGGACCAAAATATTTTACGGCTAGTTCACTCCGCATTCGGGGCTGTGCTTCTAGGAGAGTTTAAAAGCTTGAATGGCGGGCGCTACCAATGGCTTCATAGCCAGTTTGATGCTTTGCTATTTAAAGCCATAGATACGCTCCTCACGGGGAAAAGCTTTGGTGAAGCCGCGCTTAAGCAGGCTCAGGAGATGGAGCGTCAGATCTCAGCGGGTCATGTGGTGTCTTGACCAAACGAACCTCCGCAGAGTCGGTGGCTTGGCCTCCTAGCTCACAGGGGGCTTCCAGTTAAGCGGGAAGATTTGGATTTCTGCGCGCAGGGAGGCTGGGCCTTCCTCGAATCAGGTTAGCGCTGTGGTAATCCTGTGGTAACCTCGCCAGCCCTGCACGCGATTGCACCCGAATTCATTGGTCGCCGCACCCGGGTTCGATTCCTATCGTTCCTGTCTCCGGCACCAGTTCAGGTTCCAGTGAAGGCTACCAAAATCTCTGGAACCCCCGTAAAACCCGCCTTCTGGCGGGTTTTTTCGTTATGGCGTTCCGTCGGATTCCGACAGTTGCCAGCCGATTTAGGGGTAACGTTTGGGATAAAGTCGATTCGATAATGGGGTTTACCCTTATGGCTCGTACTACTGCTCCCCTGACCGACACCGCATGCCGCTCGGCCAAACCTACTGACCGCCCATACAAGCTTTTCGACGGTGACGGTCTTTACCTCCTCGTTTACCCCAATGGCCGCAAAGGCTGGCGCTTCCGGTATGTGAAACCGGATGGGCGAGAGGGGCTGACCTCGTTTGGCAACTATCCCGTCATCGGTCTCGCAGATGCTCGGCAGAAACGTCTGGAGACTAAGCGGATGCTGGCTGAAGGCATTGATCCCATTGCGTCCAAGCAGCAGGCCAAGGCCGAGGCGGTTGTCAGAGGCCACACATTCGAACGCGTTGCCTTGGACTGGCATAAGGAAATGTCCGTGAAGTGGGCGCCTGGCCATTCGAGGACCGTGCTGAGTCGTTTGAAGACTCACGTATTCCCGCTGCTCGGCGCACGCGCCATTGTTGATCTGGATACCTTCGACCTCATGCAGCCCCTGGAAGAGATCAAGAAACGCGGCACGATCGATGTGGCCTTGAGGGTGCAGAACTACCTACAGAGCATCATGCGTGAAGCTAAGCGGCAACGGCTGATCACGGTGAACCCTGCATATGACCTTGAGGGCTTCATCAGTGCGCCACGGGTTACGCATAGGCCTGCACTCCCGCTCTCTCGTTTGCCTGAGTTGATGGACCGCATCGAGAACTACAAGGGACGCACGCTCACTCGGCTGACAGTCATGCTGTCGCTGCATGTGTTTGTTCGGTCCAGCGAATTGCGCTTCGCACGCTGGAGTGAGTTCGACCTGAAGCGTGGTATATGGGAAATACCTGACACGCGACCCGCGCTGGACGGCGTCCCGTATTCGACCAGAGGAACGAAGATGGCGGGCGACATCCACCTTGTCCCGCTTTCACCGCAAGCAGTGGCATTGCTCGAAAAGATTCATGCGATCACGGGGTACTTTGATCTGGTGTTCACCAGTGACGCTCGCTCGTGGAAGCCTATGTCCGAGAACACCGTCAACAGCGCTTTGCGGAACATGGGCTACGACACCAAGACCGAAATCTGCGGGCATGGCTTTCGGTCCATGGCGTGCAGTGCCTTGGTCGAATCCGGGCTGTGGTCAGAGACGGCTATCGAGCGGCAGATGAGCCACATGGAGCGCAACAACGTTCGGGCGGCGTATATCCACAAGGCCGAGTTCCTGGAGGAACGGCGAATGATCATGAGTTGGTGGAGCCGTTACCTTGAAGCGAACCGTCAGGAGCATATCTCGCCACATGAGTTCGCGAATCAGACCGGGGCAAACGTTTCTAGCCTCAGAGCAAGGCGTGGCGCAGTCGAGTGAGCGCACGGCTTTGAAATTTCGGTGATCTGCTTTCCATACGGGTCCATCCAAACAGGGCTGCAAAGCCGCCCTGTTTGGATGGACCTCACTTAAAAAAATAAAAAGCACCAAATCGGCCACTGGAAACCAAGGGATTCCGTACACGGCCAATGTCATTTTCAACCACAAAATCCTGCGGGCGAGTCGCTTGACCCTCTCGGATTGCGGGCGTAGAAAAGACAGTGCAAAGGCTGTCGTTGACAGCACCCCAGGTGACCCGAGCCTTGAAGGTCACGCCGCTCTCGCGGTGGTTCTCCCCAAGGGCGATTCGCATCCGGCAGCTCGCCCGGTCACTACCCATGTGATGGATGCTCTTACACATATAGCGCTCGTGCGCCAGACACACCGTACCTCGCTGCCCTGCAGCAACCTATCCGCTTGGCCAAGTATTGCGCCAACCTGTGCCCGTCTCTTTCTTCTGGAAAGAGACGGGCACTTCTACCACTGCTGCAGCCCTTATCACACATGGCTTTGCGGCAATCCCCCTCGTGACAATCGGCGTGAAAAACGCCGATGTCACCAGCAACAGCGCTGTAGATGATGGTGCCGCAGACCAAGGAATGGACTGCACCTGACTGACAGTCAGGCATGCCCCGGTCATCGCATTGCTGCTTGCACCCGGCTCAGGATCTCGCGGCACTGGTCTCGTCAGCCAAGGCAGCCTCCACCCGCCCACCGGTAACGGTGCTCAGGAGGCCAGATCATGAGATGCCCTTGCTCCCGGACGTAAGGAGCCGCCAGTCCCGCGTAGTGGACATTTCCCACAGGTCGCAGGGGCCTTGATCCCTGATAACACTCAACATTCTTGGCGGGATAACGTGGGGCGAGGATCGTAGAACGGTAGATGAGGTGACCGACATGGCATTGGTGGGTAGACGCGACGGCCGTAATTTCGGCTACGGTAGGCAATTGAGCTACGCAGGGCCGCAGGGTTTGAAAGATATGTTCGGCGGCGGTCATTTCGGTACGGTCAAAGCGCACTGTGATCGATGGCAAGCATTCGTCAAATGGTGCCGCTCCGAACAGGGACCGGGTATCAATGATGCGCGGCAGATTGATCGGAAGGTATTGGCGGACTATGCGGCGTATCTGCGCGATGCGGTTGAGTACGGTAGCCTAGCCATCAGTACCGCACAAAACCGACTATCCAGCGTTAACAGGACCATGGCGGCGCTTCGCGGTGATCAGTACGTGAATTTGCCAAGTCCGAGCAAGGCGTTGGGTATGCAGCGCTCTGGGGTTCGCCAGTCGGTGCCGCAGGGCCAAGACCGCGATCATGTGAAGCAGATCGTCGATGCGCTTTGCAGCCTTGACCAGAGACGGGTCGCCGCGATCGTTCTGCTAGCGCGAACCACCGGCATGCGCTTGCGCGAGGCCATCTTGGCTGACCTGCCACGGCTCAGTCGTGAGGCTAACGACCTAGGCAGGATTAACATTCATGATGGCACCAAAGGCGGCCGCGCTGGCGCCTCAGCGCCACGATGGATTGCGGTGGACCACCATGTTCAAGACGCACTTAGGTTTGCACGGCAGGTGTCGCCTGCGAGTAGCCGAAACCTGATTGCGCCAGACGAAAGCTATCTGAATGTTCTGCAGGAAATCATCCGCCCAGCGCGGGACGTCCTGCATGCACACAACCTCAAAGGCTTCCATGAGCTACGAGCGGCATACGCTTGTGAGCGCTACGAGCACATCACCCTATACCGCGCGCCTGTCAATGGTGGCCACTTATGCCAGGCAGATAAGAACCTTGATCGTGAGGCCCGGAGGCAGATCAGCTACGAGTTGGGGCACGCTCGGGTTGATGTGGTAGGTGCTTACATTGGAGGGCGCGCGTGAGTAAACCATTCGACATGGAACTGTTCTTGTCTGCAGTGCTGACGGGGTCCTACGCAACGCGGCAGCGTCATTTACGGCAAGCAAAGATCATCCAAGCGGAGATATCTGAACGGTGGCAGCTTGAAACACCTTGGGGTTGGCGGAGAAAACATGTGGCATGGTTTCTTGAGCATCGCTTGGCTAGACGATGCGAGGCGACTCAGTATTACTACCTGTTGACCGTGCGGCTGCTTGCAGTTCGTTTAGCAAAGCCATGGGTCTTCAAGTGCCAAAGACGTGATTGATATTCACGACAAACCGCATTAGGGCAAAACTGGCGAGTCTTGAATGACGCCTCTCGACCCATTGTGGACGTTTATTCAACCAATTGAAGCCACGCCCGCCCTACAGACTGCAATCGAGCCATGGCGAATGCCTAGATGTTGGAGCCGCTTCGCGGCCAATCGCCGGCAAGCGCGGCTCCTACAGATAGGGCGCGGACCTGGAAGCTCCATCTAATCTGACGGAACGGTGCCCAGCAGCTAAGCTCCGCCTGGAGCAGCCCATCAAGCGCATCAACTGCCACCCCGCTTCGGCCTGGGATTTTTTCATCTGCCGCGCTCGCGGCTTCGGTCAGGTTCATCCATCCGTATTGCGGATTTCTCTGATCGCCAAATCAATGAATTGAGCCGCGCGTGCCGCGATACCTTTCTCGGCTTTCTCGCAGGCCTGCGCATAGGTTTCAATCAGCGCTCTCTTTTAGCTAGAGTGGACGCGCCTCGAAAGCCTCCCATCAGCTCTCGGAGTACCAAATGGCGCATCCGCTGCCACGCCCCTCGCGCCCTAGAACCAAAGCGTCGCAGGCACGCGCTCACCTCAAGCTACATCGTGAACTATCCAAAAAGCTGAGCGATTAATATACGATTAGATGTATAGCCACCGTTATTCCTGTTTTTCTAATTGGCTAGAGCCAAAAGTTATATAATATGATTTTCCAGACTAAGGAAGCGGATGTGATATTCGTTGCGGGAATTCATGGATCGGGCAAAACGACTTTCTGCTCTGGCCTATCAAAGGCTTTAGGGGTACCTACCTACTCCGCGAGCACCCTCATAAAGGCATGGAGTAAGGATCAGTCATGGAGCGAGGACAAGAGAGCACGTCAAATTAGAGAAAACCAACACGCTCTGATTTCGGCTGTGAACGCAGTAAAACGCCACACCCCATTTTTCATACTGGACGGTCATTTCGTACTACTCAGCAGTGATGGAACAGCCACAAACATAGACTCAAAAGTTTTTGACGAACTGCAAATCACCGGCACCATCCTAGTTCAGTCGGCACCTGAGATTGTGGCCGAACGACTGACCTTGCGAGACAGGGCAACCTGGAAAATCCCTCTAATAGTTGAGCTAATGAACGCGGAGAGGGGGCAGGCAATCAAATACTGCCTATCCAGAGAAATCCCTTACATAATTCGTAGTGGCGATAAGCCACTTGACATGGGCGATGGTTTTCTGTACGAAGTGTCAGCATGGTCAAAAAACGTCAATCCAAGGAGCTAGGGATTGAAAAGTCTAAAATATGAAAAATTCAGCAATATTGATATTTCTGATGACTTCTTCTCTTCGTTGAAGTCAGATTACGCCGAATTTGAAGAGTGGTTCCAAAGAAAGGCCCAAGACGACGCCGAAGCGTACGTTTTCTTCAACTCTCGCAACCGTCTTGATGGTTTCCTCTATCTCAAAAGAGAGGATCAGCCCGACGACAAGATTTCGCCGCCACTGCCAGGCGGACTTAGCGTAAAAGTCGGGACGTTAAAAATTAACGCACATGGCACCAAGCTTGGAGAACGTTTTCTAAAAAAAGCCTTCGACCATGCGATGATTGAACGTGCCGACTATATGTACGTTACCATTTTTGAAAAACATAGCGGCTTAATTTCATTGATTGAGCGCTATGGCTTTGTTTTACACGGAAGCAAAATTGGGAAAAACGGCATTGAAAACGTTTATGTCCGAGGGCTCAAAACACTAACTGGTGATGTGGCCAAGGACTTTCCCCACTTCAGCATTGCTGGCCGCAAACACTATTTGTTAGCCATCTACCCGGAGTACCACTCATCTTTCCTCCCTGATTCAATCTTAAACAACGAAAACCACGACATTGTTCAGGATGTGTCACACACCAACAGCATTCACAAGGTTTACATCTCAGGGATCTCACGGACCAAGGTAATGAAACCAGGCGATACGGTCGCCATTTATCGAACATCCGACGGAAAGGGAAAGGCGTTTTATCGATCTGTGGTTTCTTCAATTGGAGTGGTAGAGGAAGTGCGACAGATAAAATCCTTCGCCACTGAGTCGCAATTCATTAAATACACCAAGCCTTACAGCATATTCACTACTGAGCAATTAAAAGAATATTTTACTAACAAGCAAAGATCGTATATAATACGCTTTACATATAGTGCCGCCCTGAAAAAAAGAATCATTCGCGGCCGCCTCATTGAGGAATGCAATATTAGCACCCGGACTAGGTGGGATTTTATTGCTCTCAACGAAACTCAAATTAGGTGGATCGCGGAAAAGGGCGAAATTAATGAAAGTATTATTATCGATTAAACCTGAATACGCTCGAAAAATTTTAAGCGGCGAGAAGAAGTTCGAATTCAGAAAGGTCGGATTTAACGATAGTAGCGTTAGCACAGTTATTATTTACGCCACCAAACCTGTTGGAAAACTTGTTGGCGAGTTCGAAATTCTTCGAATCCTCGTTGACTCGCCCTCTAAAATATGGGAGTGCACTAAGAAGCACGCAGGTATCGATAGGCATTTCTTCGACTCGTATTACCATGGCAAAGAACAAGCTGTGGCGATTGCCGTTGGAGAGGTTAAACAATACGCAGAGCCAAAATGCCTTTCCGAACTAGGAGTTGGCACTACTCCTCCTCAGTCTTTCCGATATATTAAGAGTGATGAATTCGCCAGGCATAAACAGCGAGAGCTCGAGGTGTAGCATGGCCAATCAGTCATTACTTAATACTAACTCGGAGTTGCGCCTGCTTTTGAATTCGACCAAAATTATTGATCGAGATTTCATAATTGCGAATCCGGAGTCTTTCCCTCAAATAGGGGATTTTATAAGAACTTCTCTATTCGGACTATCCGGATACTATCCGCTTTTCGATCAGTGGCTGGAGTCTAAAGTATTGCCAGGAATACTGTCCGGCGAAAGATGCATCTTAATGGAATATTATCGGCGCCGCTTTTCGGGCTTGGCGATAATAAAGGACGACGGGATAGAGCAGAAGCTTTGTTGCTTGCGAGTCATGCCCGAGTTCCAAGGCTCTGGCACCGGTCTTCGACTATTTGAGCGAGCATTTGAACACCTAGAAAACGATATGCCACTTCTCTCCATCGCAGAAGAGCAAAGAGGCACTTTCAAAAAGCTTTTTTCTCACTATGGCTTTGAATTGGCGAAGGAATACAAAAGCTACTACAGGCCATTGAAAGACGAACTCAGCTTCAATGGCCTAATTGAGCCCAAATTTATCCCCGTGCCCGCCAGCTCCAGAATTACCCCTAGCGGGTTAATTCTTCCAACCAAGCGGCAAGCTTAGGCCGAACAGAATTCCAAAGATAACGTAAAAATGGCATAGCGCCGATAATTACAACACCACAGATAATATATGTTGCTAGGAGACTGTATTTGCGCGAACAGTCGACAGTCTCAGACGGATGATCGACAAACGCACAAGCTGTACCAATGTCCCATATGCCACTTCCGGCCGCCCCGAAGAGAATTACTAAGAAAATAAATCTGGCGATCGACCAATAATTTGAGCGCAGCTTCGTAAATCTTCCTAAAACCACCAGATCTTTCGCGTAAGCACCTGGCTCCTTTCCAGCCGAAGCGGTCCACTGATAACCCAAATAATTCCTTACATTGTTCGAGTCGGATATAGCGACGGAGCTATCCAGGCGAATGTATTCGTTCCAGACGTCTTCATCCATCAGGGACCTATATCCCTTATAATGATTGGTTACCGACGCGCATTCCTCATCTCTCAACGTGGTAAGAAAGCAGTGAATCCTTTCAAATTTCGGGAACGACAGCGGCACATTTGTGCTTATTAGCTCTTCAGGCACACCACGCAAAACATTAATACGAAAATCAATGATTCTTGTCTCATTCGTCGAACTAATAAGTGCTCGATCTTTTTGATTGAACTTAACCGAATAGACTGATGGGGGTATATTTCTTATACGAAAGCGAATATATGCAGATTTTCGCCTATCTTCATTCTTCACCGTATCTTCATTCATCTCGGGAAGCTTGACCACCAGCCGACTGCAGCTTCCACCTTCACTCCAGTAGGTTCGCTCAATATTAAACGAGTTCGAATTTAGCCTCAAAAGCGAAAATGGCTTGTGATCGAGACCATCTTTCCTAAAGCTAATATTTGCGAAATTTCCTTCCGCAAAACCATCGTAATGAACAACCTCGTTGAAGATGGCTGCGACGCTTTTCTCGCCATTCAGCCGCGACCCAAGGTCACTGACATGCTTTTCATCAAGCAGCCATGGAAGATCGACCACAACGGCCTCAACGTCAGCACGCATCCCGACCATAACGCCGATATCGAGAAAAGGCGAAAAGTGCCCTTGACCAGTCTCCCAAAGGTTGACATGCAACTCGTCTTTTCGGGCTGCGTGTAAATGCAGCGGTAGTGGCGCAGGGGCCGCGTCTTTTGAGTCCGCAGTTTCAACTTCGGTAGTAACCGCTGTCCCAGTTGCGCTCTGGGCCTCAGCTACCACTGCCGTGCCGTCCTTTTTTTTAAGGAGATAGCGAACCAAAATACCGGAAAATGAATGGTTCAAAGGGTCCTTCCTGAGATTGCGCAAGGTTCTAAAGGATACATCATATCGGGCCCGTCTTTACAGGACGAAACCAGCCTGCGCGGGCACCATTCTGTCAGATTAGAAGGAGCCTCCAGGTCCGCGCCATATCTGTAGGAGCAGCGCTTGCCGGCGATTGGCCGCGAAGCGGCTCCAACATCCACGCGTTCGCCATGGCTCGATTGCAGTCTGTAGGGCAGACGTGGCTTCAATTGGTTGAATGAACGTCCGCAATGGGTCGATAGCTGCCTTTCGCCTGATGAGCTTGAGCCTGGATTTGGCGAATTGGTAGACGTTTTCCATCATCCTGTCATGCCTTTCTCGCAGTGGTCCGGATCCTGAAAATAGGCTGGGGATAATTTTAGGGATAAAGAGTTGTACCCTTAAGAATAATGCCCACTGAATTCAGACACTTTCGTGTTGGTACGATTCCTGTCTCCCACATATGAAGGCTTACAGCGATGTAGGCCTTTTTTGAACCTGTCCCGTCCTGACAGTGGTTTACCCCATCCCGCATTTCCGAAGTGCCCGCTGAGGCGAGAATCTTTCCTACAACGCGTGTGGCCACCCCGCAAGCCGCCTACGGTTGCGTAAGCAGGAACATAAGGATAAATTCCCCCAGTCGCCGAAGCATCGGCGATGCGACCTTGGCCGGTCGGAATCGAAAGGCGCAGCAGCGCCCAATCTTCATCGCAGGCGCTTTTTTTGTGCCCGCGATGTCGCGTTATGGCGGTGGTGCGCGGGACACCTTCGGGTGTGCCGGGCTCCTTTCGTCCCGGTCGGCCAACCCGCGTACTGCTGCCACCTAAACTTGCTTGGCCGCGAGCGGTGGCAGTTCCACAACGAAAGGAACTCATGCATGACCACCAGAAATCCGTTCAGGATCCTCGCATCCGTTCTCCGCCGCCGCCCCGCGCCGGCTCCCAAACCTCACCTTTTCTACCCAATCTGCGATCTGGCTCGTCCCGCCTCCAACTCAAAGGTGGTGCCCCATGACTGACCAGGAGCGCTTATCCACTATCCAAAGCTACGCCTGGACCCTCGAACTGCTCGGCGAAGCCTTGGTCCAGCACGATGAAGTGCTGGAGTGCGAACACAACCCTCACCTGAGCTTCCGCAACACTGCAGGCATCCACCAGGCTATCCGGATCATCAGCCGGCTGGCCAGTGAGCAATGCGGGAAGATGATCGACCCCAGCGACTTGAGCGACCTGGTCGATTGAATGGGAACAGTGCTGTCGCCAGCCTATAGCTGGCGCAGCTGCTACTGTCAGAAGCCTCAACAACCAAAGATGAGGTTAAAGATGGTTTCTCACAAGGATGTCATCGCCAAAAACCGTGATGCCTGGAATGCATCAGCCGATCACCATCGGCGAAGCGCGGCCTGGAGCCAGCTGATCGATGCCGTGGCTCACAAAGACTTTTCTTGCCTGGATTCAACCCTGACGGAACAGTTGGAGCAGGTACGCGTAACGGGGAGGTCCGTTATCCAGCTGGGCTGCAACAATGGCCGCGAAGCGATATCGATGTTTGCCCTTGGCGCATTGGAAGTGGTGGGTGTCGATCAATCTTCGGAATTTCTCAAGCAAGCGCATGAGCTAGCCGAGATTTCCCCTTACTCGCCGGACTTCATCGAAGCCGACATCCACGAGCTCCCGGCAAACCTCAACGAGCGCTTCGATGTCGCTCTGATCACTATCGGTGTCCTGAACTGGATGCCCAATCTCGCTCTGTTCTTCAGCCATGTTGCCAGAACGCTGAAACCGGGCGGCACGCTAGTGATCTACGAAACGCACCCCTTCCTGGAAATGCTCGACCCCGAAGCCAGCGACCCTTGGCGCATCAGCACGTCGTATTTCCAGGCTGAACCGCTGGTCGAAACGGGCGCCATTGTTTACGAAGGCAAGGCCGAGCCCAACGAGCTGCAGTCTTACTGGCATCTCCATCCGCTGAGCGATGTGCTCATGAGCGTTACTGGCGCAGGCTTGAGCCTTCGTGCATTCGACGAATACCCGCATTCCAATCGGGAGGAGGTCTACGACGTCTATGAGCAGGGCGCAGCACAAATACCCATGTGCTACACCCTGGTCGCAGAAAAACGCTGAGTAAGCTGATGGATTGGGCCGGTTTTCCCGGCTCAGCCCACCGTAATCCCCGCATTCAGCATCAACACCACGATCAAACCAACCACCGCCACGATGGACTGCACCACCGAAATGGTCTTGGTGGCTTCGCCCATGGTCATGCCAAAGGACTCCTTCACCATCCAGAAACCGGCATGGTTGGCATAGTTGAAGAACAGCGAACCACAGCCGATGGACAGGGCCAGCAACGGCAGGTTCAGGCTCGGGTCAGCACCTGCCAGCGGCGCCAGCAAGCCGGCAGCACCAACGATGCCAACCGTGGCAGAGCCGGTAGACACCGACAGCAACATCGCGATCAGCCACCCCAGGATCAACGGCGGGAAGGCCGATTGCTGGGTCAGGTGCACAATGGCATCGCCGACCTTGGCGCTGGTCAGCATCTCCTGGAAGGCCCCGCCCCCGGCGATGATCATGATGATCGAGGCGATCGGCTTGAGGCTTTTGCCCAGCGCATCGCGCAGCTGTTCGGCGTCGCCGCCGCGGGCAAGTACCAGGCTAGCGCCAGCGAACAGCACGCCCAGCAGCATGGCAATCAATGGGTTGCCCAGAAAGCTGGCCAATTCCAGCAGCGCGTTGCCCTTGGGTAGCAGCATCTCGGCGACGGCATGCACCAGCATCAGGATCGCCGGCAGCAACGCGGCCAGCATGCCGACCACTACGCTGGGGCGGGGTTGATCGTCGGCTTTCTCGGCCAGTGTGAACTGGTCGAGCAAAGCCTGATCGGGCCGCGTGCTCATGCGCTGCGAAATGAACAGGCCATAGAGCGGGCCGCCCAGGATCATGGCCGGGATCGCGGCCAGGAAGCCATAGAGCATGGTAGGCCCGACCGAGGTCTTGAGCACGGCGATGGCGGTCAAGGGGCCTGGGTGCGGCGGGACCATGCCGTGCATGGCGGCAAGCGCGGCAATCACTGGCACACCGACGTACACATACGCCGAGCCCTTGAAGCGGGCCTTGCTCTCCAGCTTTCGCGCCACGCTGAAGATCAGCGGCAGCATGATCACCAAGCCCACTTCGAAGAACATCGGGATGCCAATGACAAAGGCAACCAGCATCATCGCCCAAGGGATCATCCGGTCCGAGGTGCGCTTGAGGATCACATCCGCGACCTGTTCAGTGACACCAGCGTCAGCCAGGATCTTGCCGAGCATCGCGCCCAGCGCGATCACCACCCCGACCGCACCCAGCGTCTTGCCGGCGCCCGTGAGCAGGTGGGAGACGATGCTGCCGGGCTCCATGCGGGTGGCAAAGCCCACGCCAATGGACACCACCAGCAAGGCCAACAGCGGGTGCATCTTGAGGCGGGACACGATGAGCGCTACCAGCACCAGGACACTGACCAATGCGGTCAGCAACAGCTGTATATCTAAGGGTGTCATTCAGGGAATCTCGGTTGGGCTGGCGCGCTAGCGGCACTCAGGCATTGCAGGCATGACAGGAGTTCTGCGGGCAGTAGCGAGTCGTTATCGGTCGCGGGCAGATGGCCAACTGGATGCGCAAACTTCGAACTTCGGAGGAATGGGGCTGGCGGACGGAAGTGTCGTGCCGGGCGTACGCGTAGGGCTGGGCAGTGCAGTCATGGAGCGATTCACCTTGTTATTTGGTCATCTATATGAATCTTTACAAAGTATTTCCGGGACGGTGGGATGCTGTCAATAGCATGCGGTCGCATCACATGGTCTTTTCGCCTTGGCAGGCAATACTTCTCTGTATACGCAGGCGTGCTCCTGGTGGCGCGCGCCGCTGGGAGGTGTCAGGTGAACAAGCTATCAATCGTGGGTGCCGGGATCGTGGGCGAGGCGGCGGCGCAGATCATTGCCCGGGAAGAGTACTGCCGTGAGCTGATGTTGCTCGATGTGCAAGGTGAACTGGCCCAGGGCAAGGCGCTGGACATCTGGCAGGCGGCCATCGAGTCAGGCTCTGATACCCGGGTGCTCGGTGGCGCCAAGGCCGAAATGCTGCAGGACTCGGACCTGGTGGTGATTACCGCAGGCGTGCCGCGCAAGCCTGGTCAGTCGCGGCAGGACGTGCTGAGCATCAACCTGCCGATCCTCGACGGCATCATGCACGACATCAATCGCTATGCGCCGGCCGCGACGGTGCTGGTGGTGTCGAACCCGGTCGACGTGCTGACCTATCGGGCTAGGTCGCTGAGCAAACTCGGGCGGGGCAAGGTGTTCGGCCAGGCGGGGGTACTGGATACCGCACGCATGAAATGCTTCATTGCTGAGGAGACGGGGTTTTCTGCCCGGGATATCACGGCGCTGGTGCTGGGCGGGCATGGCGACAGCATGGTGCCGCTGATGCGCTACTGCCAGGTCGGCTCGGTGCCGCTGTCGCACTTCCTGTCCGATGAACAGATCGAGCGGATCGTCGAGCGCACACGCAAAGGTGGTGGTGAGATTCTGGGCTTGAAGAAGGTCGGCAGTGCTTGCGATGCACCGGGCGTGGCCATTGCGCAGATGGTGGATGCGATCGCCAATCGGCGTAACCGCATTCTGCCGGCGGTTGCGATTCTTGAAGGGGAATACGGGCGAACCGATATCGCCATGGGCGTTCCCTGTGTGCTGGCGGGGGAGGGGATTGCCCGGGTGATCGAGTTGCCGCTGGATGGGCAGGAGCAGGCGATGTTTGACCATTCTGCTGATCAGGTGGCGCGGGATATTGCGGAGATGAAGGCGTTGTGAGGCGAAGGACCAACTGGTTACACAGCATAGCTTTATCGCCGGCCATGTGGCCGGCGATAAACACAGGCAAAACTGCGCTCAGGACGTAGTCAGCTCCAGAGACAGTTCCGGATGCTTGAGGATTAAGCGCATCAGGCATAGAACACCACCTGGGGGCACGAAGCGGCCTTGTTCCCAATCACGTAACGTCGCCACTGGCGTAGCGACACGCTCGGCGCCTATCTTGGCTTCTTTGAGCGCTTGGCGCAGGTCAGGCAATGGCTCACCAGCATCCGCCTCGATGGCTTTGGCAACGCTTTCAATATCAATGTCACGCATTTCATACCACCTTGCTGATTTCGGCGGGCCAAGCGAGCTGTGTTGCCGCTCAGCATTCAAGCCGGCCTTGGCGTAAATCATTGAACTCGCCCTTGAGCTCCTCGAATGCGAGCTGATGCGCGCGTCAGGATCATCTTCCTGCTTCAGGGGCACTGAGTCTTCATCGGCTGATTTGCTGGATGTGTCTAATACGGCTTATGGCCGACCCGGCGCTCCGGTGTGGCCGCTCCTGCTCGGGCTCGAGTTGATGCCTATTGGGCTTGCAGGAGGGCCGGGATGGCCCGGACGTAAATCAATTCACTTACCAGCTCAACCAGTGTTTGGGTAATGACTGCCGCTGCCGCCAACCCGCGCAGGTGCTCAGGCAACGCCAGTGCCAGTGGCAAAACTACGAGCGAGTTGCGCGTCGCGGCACTGAAGGTCACCGAGCGTGCCTCGGCCACTGGCAAGCGCAACAGCCGCGCCGCGACGAACCCAAGCACCGGCGCCAGCAGCATGAAGGCGACGTACACCGGAATTACCGGAAGCAACCGATCAAAATCCCGTAACACCACAGCGATCTGCGACCCGATCACCGCCACCAGCACCAGGGCCATCGCAGGCACCGGCATCCATGCCCAGGCGCCATTCCAGGCCGAGACAGCGGGGGAGCGGCGGGCGCCAGCACTGGTCAGTACGGCCAGGATCATCGGCAGCACGATCAGTAGCACGAAGGCTTCCACGAACGGCGCGATGTTGATGGCTACGTCGCTGCTGTCGCCGAGCATCAGCGCCAGGTACACCGGCAGCAGCACCAGCTGCACCAGCAATAGCACGGGCGTGGCGGCAAGGGTCAGGCGCGAGTCGCCTTTGCCAATGTGGGTGAACACCACCACATAGTCGATGCACGGCGTGAGCAGCACCAGCAGGGCGCCGATGAGGATCGCCGGGTGCTCGGCCAGGTCGCGGGTGAGGCCCCACACCAGCAATGGCACAAGGATGAAGTTGGCGAGCAGCAGGGCGGTCATGAAGCGGCGATTGCCCAGGCCCTGGCGCAGGTCGAGGAAGGGGATCTGCAGGAACATCGCATACATCAGCACGGCGATGGCGGGAGTGACCAGGGCTTGCAGGTGTTGTGCGGCGTCGCTGGCCAGCAGGCCGAAGGCAACGGCAGCGAGCACCGCGGCAAAGTAGATCGGGATTTGCTGGGTTTCGAGTTGCTCTCTGGTCAAGACCGGGCCTGTGCTGGGTTGTGCTGGGGTGGCACAGGTTAATACGTGACGACGGGTGGCGCACGACGTATCAGGCCGGCTTGAGCCAATCGACACCGCGTTCCTGAATGATCAGGCTCAACGTCCCTTGCTGCGCAGCCGGATAGCAGGCCAGAAACCCGCCCACCGGATACAGATTGTGCACTTCCAGTGGATGCCCATCTGCACTGGCCATCTGAATTTCCCTGCGGCCATCTTCAAGCTGCGTCAGGTCGAACGCCTCACCCGTTTGCGCATCGATCAGCGCCCAAAGGCTCGGATCTCTAGCTTTGATCGGCTGTACGCTCACCCGGCCATCATCGGTGGTGAACACACCCTCACCGAGGCGGGGGCCGCTGCGCAGATAGAGGCGGTAACCCGCTTCGCCATGGCGGAAGTACAGCAGCAACGCCACTGGCTGGGCGGCTTGCTCGAAGGTGATCAGCCCGGACTCCTGGCCGTGATGCCAGTCCTTGTCGGTGCCATTCAACATGCCGAGGGTCGTGGCGCCTTCAACCACGTAACCCAGCGCTTGATGCGGGCTCACCAGCGTTACGGGCCCGCTGGTCATGTCGCCCAATACATTGATCGATGCGTCAGCGACCTGCAAGGTGGCGGTGAAGGACAGTGCTACGTGATCGGCCATGGGTGGCCTCCTGGTCGTTCGTCAGAGGAGATGGCAGGTTAGGCCGTCTGGTTCACACCGCCTATTCGGAAGCGGTTCCCGCCAGCACGCAGGCATGAAAAAGCCCGGCACAAGGCCGGGCTTTCTCACATCAGGCTTTCGCCAATCAGTTACCGTAAACCGGCAGCTTCTTGCAGATGGCCTTGACCTTCTCACGCACGGCGTCGATCACCGCTTCGTTGTTCAGGTCAGCCAGGATGTCGCAGATCCAGCCGGCCAGCTCGCGGCACTCGGTTTCCTTGAAACCACGGGTGGTGACGGCTGGGGTGCCGAAACGCAGGCCCGAGGTGACGAACGGGGAACGTGGGTCGTTCGGTACCGAGTTCTTGTTGACGGTGATGAAGGCTTTGCCCAGGGCAGCGTCAGCATCTTTACCGGAGATTTCCTGCTTGATCAGCGACAGCAGGAACAGGTGGTTCTGGGTACCGCCGGAAACGACGTCGAAACCACGCTCGATGAACACTTCGGCCATGGCCTGGGCGTTTTTCACGACCTGCTGCTGGTAAGCCTTGAACTCAGGCTGCAGTGCTTCCTTGAAGCAGATGGCCTTGGCGGCGATCACGTGCTCCAGCGGGCCGCCCTGGGCGCCTGGGAAGACGGCGGAGTTCAGCTTCTTCTCGATGTCGGCGTTGGCACGGGCCAGGATCAGGCCGCCACGTGGACCGCGCAGGGTCTTGTGGGTGGTGGTGGTGACCACGTCAGCGAACGGAACAGGGTTCGGGTACACGCCAGCGGCAACCAGGCCGGCAACGTGGGCCATGTCGACGAACAGGTAGGCACCGACCTTGTCGGCGATAGCGCGGAAGCGAGCGAAGTCCAGGACCTGCGAGTAAGCCGAGAAGCCGGCAACGATCATCTTCGGCTTGTGCTCGACAGCCAGGCGCTCGACTTCGTCGTAGTCGATCAGGCCGTTGCCGTCAATGCCGTACTGGATGGCGTTGTACAGCTTGCCCGACGAGCTCACCGAAGCACCGTGGGTCAGGTGGCCACCGTGGGCCAGGCTCATGCCCAGGATGGTGTCACCGGCCGACAGCAGAGCCAGGTAGACCGCGGCGTTGGCTTGCGAGCCCGCGTGCGGCTGGACGTTGGCGTAGTCGGCGCCGAACAGTTCCTTGGCGCGGTCGATGGCCAGTTGCTCGACCACGTCGACGTACTCGCAGCCACCGTAGTAGCGCTTGCCTGGGTAGCCTTCGGCGTACTTGTTGGTCAGGACCGAGCCCTGGGCTTCCATGACTGCCGGGCTGGTGTAGTTTTCCGAAGCGATCAGCTCGATATGCTCTTCCTGGCGCAGGGCTTCTTGCTGCATGGCTTCGAAGAGCTCGGCGTCGTACTTGGCAATGGTCAAATCACGGCTGAACATGGCGGTCCTCAAGGATCGGGGTAATTTGGGGGGGCATTCTAACCGATTGATCCGCGCCTGGCATATGAACTGGCATCAAGTCGCGGACCAATGGGGCTCATGTTGCATGCCGCGCCGTGTCTGGGCTGGCTGGGGATTGGAGTTGACTCAAAAGTCCGTTTTTTGCTGGCGCGAAGGTCAGTCTTTGCGCAATACCTGTAGGAGCGGCGTTGTGTCGCGAAAGGGCTGCGGAGCAGCCCCGGCAATCTGTGCCGCGCTGCTGAAACCCTGGGGCCGCTTTGCGGCCCTTTCGCGACACAAGGCCGCTCCTACAACAATCGCGTCCAGCGGTGTCACTGGAACATGAACAGGGTCTCGTTGGCGAACTGCGCCTCGAACTGGCTGGCCGGCATCGGCCGCCCGAACAGGTAGCCCTGCACCTCGTCACAACCATGCTCGCGCAGGAACTCCAGCTGCTCATGGGTTTCCACGCCCTCGGCGATCACCGCCAGGTTGAGGCTGTGGGCCATGGCAATGATTGCCCGGGCGATCTGCGCGTCCTGCTCGCCCTCGGGCAGGCCGTCGACGAAGGTGCGGTCGATCTTCAGCACGTCGATGGGGAACTGCTTTAGGTAGTTCAGCGACGAGTAGCCGGTGCCGAAGTCGTCGACCGCGATGCTCAGGCCAAGGTTCTTCAGACTGGCGAGAATCTGCAGTGCCTCGTTGACCTCGCGCATCAGGATGCTCTCGGTCAGTTCCAGCTCAAGGCAGGCCGGCGGCAGGCCGGTTTCGTCGAGGATGGTGGCAATCCGCGTGCCCAGCTGGCCGTCGGAGAACTGCCGCGCCGAGATGTTCACCGACACCTTCGGCACCCGCACCTTGTTCTTGTGCCAGACCTTCAGCTGGCGGCTGGCCTCGCGCAGCACCCAGTCACCGACATCCACCACCAGGCCCAGTTCTTCGATCACCGGGATGAAGTCGCCCGGCGGCACCAGGCCGCGGGTCGGGTGGCGCCAGCGCAGCAGTGCTTCGGCACCGGTCAGGCGTTTGCCGTCACCGCTGAACTGCGGCTGGTAGTAGAGGATGAATTCGTTCTGCTCCAGCGCGTGGCGCAGGTCGCTCTCCAGCTCCAGGCGCTCCAGGGCGCTGGCGTTCATTTCGGTCTGGTAGAACTGGAAGTTGTTCTTGCCGCGCTCCTTGGCGTGGTACATGGCGGTGTCGGCGTTCTTCATCAGCTGGCTCAGCTCGTTGCCGTCCTGCGGGCTGAGGGCGATGCCGATGCTGGCGGTGACGAAGAACTCGCGGCCTTCCAGCACGAACGGTCGCACCAGGCTGCCCAGAATGCTCTCGGCCACATGGATGGCGCGATTCAAGGCCATCTCGCGGGTGGCGCGCGGCTGCAGCAGCAAGGTGAACTCGTCGCCGCCCATGCGCGCCACGGTGTCGTCGTCATCGACGCAGGCCAGCAGGCGCAGGGCCATGTCCTTGAGCATGCGGTCGCCCGCGGCGTGGCCGAGGGAGTCGTTGATCGGCTTGAAGCGATCGAGGTCGAGGAACATCAGCACCACCCACGACTTCTGCCGTTCAGCCTGCTGCAGCGCGGTATGCAGGCGGTCCTGGAACAGCGTGCGGTTGGGCAGGTGAGTGAGGGCGTCGTAGTAGGCCAGGCGGTGGATGCGCTGCTCGCTGGCCTTGCGCTCGCTGATGTCGGTGAAGAAGCACACATAGCTGGCCAGGTCGCCTTCGTCGTCGAGCACAGCGGTAATGCCGACCCACGCCGGGTAATGGTCGCCGTCGCGGCGCTTGAGCCACACTTCGCCTTCCCAGCTGCCGCGCTGGTGCAGCTGCTTGAGCACGTAGCGCAGGTGGCTTTGCTGCTGGTCCTCGACCACCAGCATGGCCGGTAGCTGGTCGAGCACGTCGCTGACCGCATGGCCACTGACCCGGCTGAACGCTTCGTTGGCCTGCACGATGTAGCCGGCCGGGTCGGTGATGAGGATGGCCGAGGTGGAGTGTTCGAATACCGTCGCGGCCATGCGCAGGTCTTTCTCCGCACGGCGTTGCTGGCTGATGTCGCGGCCTACGCCGAGCACGCCTTCGAAGCGCTGGTGCTCGTCCCACACCAGCACCAGGCGCAACTCGATGGGGATCTTGCGGCCATCGGCGCGCAGACAGTCGAACAGGAACAGTTGCGTCGGCAGCTGGCTGCGCAGTTGTGCCAGCTGCTCGCTGTCGCCCATGGCCTTGCTGACCCGCTCCATCAGGCTGTAGATGCCGGTGAGCTGGGACGGGTTGGCGATGATCGACTGCCAGCCGTTGTCGAAGATCCAGTCGGCCTGGTAGCCCAGCACCGCTTGCACCGACGGGCTGAGGTAGTTGAGCTGCAGGCGGCTGTCGGTGGAGAAGATCACGTCGCTGATGCTTTCGGCGAGCATGCGGTAGCGCTGCTCGCTGTCACGCAGCGACTGGCTGGCCTCGATCTGCACGGTGACATCCTTGCCCACGCCGATGATGCGCGTAACCAGGCCATCGTCGTCGCGGGTCAGCACCTGCTCGCGGATTTCGTAGCAGCGCCAGCCGCCGTCACGGTGGCGGAAGCGCAGCTGGGTGTGCAGCGACTGACTGTGTGCGCTGTCGCGCTGTTGCTGGCGCATAGCCTGATAGTGCGCGGCGTCTTCGGGGTGCAGCAGCAGTTCCCAGAAGCGGTCGCCCATCTGCGCCAGCTCGGTGCGGTCGTAGCCGAGGGTCTGGCCGAGGTGGCGGTTGCTGAAGATCATTCGCTGGCTGAGCACGTCCTGCACGTACAGCTGGTCGGGCACAGTGCGCACCACGTCGGACCAGAAGCTTTCACGCTCCAGCAACGACAACTCCACCTGCTTGCGGCTGGTGATGTCGCTGATGCTGAGGATCACCGCCTGGTAGTCGCGGCGCTGCTGCGGCAGGCGCGCCATCAGCCACAGGTGCAGCTCACCGCCCAACGGCGCGGGCAAGCGCACTTCCAGCTCCAGCGACGGGCGCTGTTCGATCAGGGCATCGATCAGTTGCATGCCGATGCTGTCGCGGCCAACGCCGCTGCCATTGATCAGCCGTTGCCAGGCGCCTTCGTGGCACTCGACATTGAGCAGCTGGCGCGCCACCTGGTTGATCTCGGTGATCTTCAGTTCCAGCAAAAGCGAGCGGCACAGGTCGGGGTCCAGCGCCAGGCTCTGCTTGAGCCCGGCCAGGTTGCGCAGGTGATAGCGGTCGAGCTGGCCGGGCAGGCTCGACAGATCCAGCACACACAAGGCCACGCCCGTCCCTTCGAAGATTTCCTGGTAGCGCCGGCGGTCTTCCTGCAGCGCGCGCTGGCGACGGCGCATGTTGACCAGCGCCAACACCGGCAGCAGGGCGCAGAACAGCGCCAGCAGGCACTTGCCGATCAGTGCCGGCAGCAGCTTCTGCTGGGCCAGGCCGGCGTCGAACAGCCCACGCAATTGCCAGGCACTGTTGTCGATGTAGGCGAGCATCACGCTTTGCAGTGGTTCACCACTGGTCTGGACCGGGGCGTGACGTTCCAGTACTTCGCCACTGCGGCTGTTTTCCAGCAGCCACAGCGGGTGGCCGGGGCCGTCCAGGTGCGCGGTGAGCGCCTGGTAATAGTCCGGTGACAGGCGCAGCAGCCAGTAGCCGCGATCCTGTTCCGCCGTTTGGCGCAACAGCAGGTAGATGTTGCGGTTGTCCGCCGAATTGGCGAAAAAGTAGCTGCGGTCCTGGTTCAGGCCAACCAGTTCGTCAATCAACTGGCGGTCTGGGCTGCCAGCCAGGCTGTCGCTGCGCAGTTGCCCGGCGTGGTCCAGCCACGCCAGGTCGCGCAGGGCGGGCAGGCGTTCGCGCAGGGTCACCAGCAGGCTTGGCAGGGCGGCGGGCGTCGGCGCCTTGACGTAGGGCTGGACCACGTTGAGGGCCTGCTGGGCCTTGAGCGCCAGGTTCAGGCCCAGGTGGTCGGCGAGTTCGGCGCTCGCGTCCAGATTCAGCTGGCGCTGGTCGGCCTGGGTGTGGCGGAACTGCGAGAACAGTTGCCACAGCAGCAGAGCCAGCAAGATCAGGGCCAGCAGGGCCAGCGCACCTTTGACCGAACCACGCAGCGAAGCGACTGGGGCCGGCGAAGCGGGGCGCAGCAGAGTCGGATGATTGAGATCGGTCAAGCGTTGGTCCTGCGATTGGGCTGGCGATGGCAGGGAGGGAACATGCACGGTGTATGCCGGTATCTGCACAGGCCAGGACCGCGGCTGCGCACTATAAAGCCGGACTTCCGAACGGGCTAGCATGCCTGTGATTATGGCAATGTGCCAGCCCTGTTGTCCGGTGCCAGTGGTCGTAGTGATACCGGCCCGTTCGGCAAGACCCTGCATCCTGTGCGAGAATGCCGCCCGCTTCAATGACAACGCATCGGAGATGTTCGGTTTTGGTTACTCACTTTTCCACCAATGGCCTCGATTCCGCCTGTGGGCGCAGCAGTCAGACCCTTGTCAGCACTGCCGTGACCGCGGACGTATCCTGCAAATCGTGCCAGCGCTCGCTGGACAAACCAGACGCTTCGGCCTCAAAGAATAAGACGCCATCGCTGGCTGAACTGCGCAAGACCGCCAAGGCGGCGGCAGCGCCGGCTCAAGAGGCACCTGTGGCTGCCGTGGCCAAGCCGGCTGGCAAGGTTGTCAGCACGCCAGTTGCGGCCAAGCCTGTCCAGCCCGGCAAGGTTGCCGAGCAGCCTGCCCGCAGTGGTGGCTTCAGCGTCAAGGCCGCTTATGCTGCGCGCCTGGCCGAGCAGGGCGAGCGTTGCCGCCTGCCGCGGGGCAAGGCTGTCAAGCAGCGTCACGTCTGAGCCATCTTCGGCTGCTGTGCCGGCCTCTTCGCGGGGCAAGCCCGCTCCTGCAAGCCTGGTGTTCTTTGTAGGAGCGGGCTTGTCCCGCGAAAGGGCCGGCACAGGCAATAAATGCCGGCCAGCATCACAACGATCCCACCCCACCATCCGACCACCCTGTGCAACGCCGCGCGTTGGCGTAGAATGGTCGACTTTGTTCAATGAAACCCCGTAAACACATCCCCCTGGCCACAAAGCCTGGGCGATCGTCGATGTCTTTACCTATTTAGAGGGCTTGGTTTTGGCTCAATACGTCTACACCATGCATCGGCTGAGCAAGGTCGTGCCGCCGAAGCGGGAAATTCTCAAGAATATTTCCCTGTCGTTCTTCCCAGGCGCCAAGATCGGCGTGCTCGGCCTGAACGGCGCCGGTAAGTCGACCCTGCTGCGGATCATGGCGGGCGTCGACAAGGAATTCGACGGCGAAGCCCGTCCGATGCCCGACATCAACGTGGGTTACCTGCCGCAGGAACCGCAACTGGACCCG
The DNA here is from genome assembly GCF_052041945.1 of Pseudomonas sp. SMN11. NCBI lineage: Bacteria > Pseudomonadati > Pseudomonadota > Gammaproteobacteria > Pseudomonadales > Pseudomonadaceae > Pseudomonas > Pseudomonas sp. SMN11. The sequence goes on from NZ_JBKGGW010000015.1 coordinate 60,664, forward strand.
AACAAGTCCGTGCGTGAAGTGGTCGAGGAAGCGGTCAGCGTGATCAAGGACGCCCAGGCTCGCCTGGACGAGGTCTATGCCGCCTACGCCGAGCCAGACGCCGACTTCGACAAGCTGGCTGCCGAACAGGCCAAGCTCGAGGCCATCCTGCAGGCCGCCGACGGCCACAACCTGGAGCGCCAGCTGGACGTCGCCGCCGACGCCCTGCGCCTGCCGGCCTGGGATGCCCGTATCGAACACCTGTCCGGTGGTGAGAAGCGCCGCGTGGCCTTGTGCCGCCTGCTGCTGTCGGCCCCCGACATGCTGCTGCTCGACGAACCGACCAACCACCTGGATGCCGACTCGGTAGCCTGGCTGGAGCGCTTCCTGCACGACTTCCCAGGCACCGTGGTAGCGATTACCCACGACCGTTACTTCCTCGATAACGTCGCTGGCTGGATCCTCGAACTGGACCGCGGCGCCGGTATCCCGTACGAAGGCAACTACTCGGGCTGGCTGGAAGCCAAGTCGGAGCGTCTGGCCCAGGAATCCAAGCAGCAGAGCGCCCACGAGAAGGCCATGAAAGAGGAACTGGAGTGGGTGCGCAAAGGCGCCAAGGCTCGCCAGTCCAAGTCCAAGGCCCGTCTGCAGCGTTTCGAAGAAATGCAGTCCCAGGAATTCCAGAAGCGCAGCGAAACCAACGAGATCTACATCCCGGCCGGTCCGCGCCTGGGCGACAAGGTCATCGAGTTCAAGAACGTCACCAAGGGCTACGGCGACCGCGTGCTGATCGACAACCTGTCGTTCGCCATGCCGAAGGGCGCCATCGTTGGCGTGATCGGTGGTAACGGTGCCGGTAAGTCGACCCTGTTCCGCATGTTGATGGGCAAGGAACAACCGGACTCGGGCAGCATCGAGATCGGTGAGACCGTGCAACTGGCCTGCGTGGACCAGAGCCGCGAGGACCTGGACGGCGGCAAGACCGTGTTCCAACAGGTTTCCGACGGTTCCGACATGATCAAGATCGGCAGCTACGAGATCCCGTCGCGCACCTACGTTGGCCGCTTCAACTTCAAGGGTGGCGACCAGCAGAAGTTCGTCAAGGACCTGTCCGGTGGTGAGCGTGGCCGCCTGCACCTGGCCCTGACCCTGAAGGAGGGCGGTAACGTCCTGCTGCTCGACGAACCGTCCAACGACCTCGACGTCGAAACCCTGCGTTCCCTGGAAGAAGCCCTGCTGGACTTCCCGGGCGCCGCCATCGTGATCTCCCACGACCGTTGGTTCCTGGACCGTGTGGCCACTCACATCCTGGCGTACGAAGATGACTCGAACGTGGTGTTCTTCGAGGGCAACTACACCGAGTACGAAGCCGACCGCAAGAAGCGCCTGGGCGATGCTGCTGCCCAGCCGCACCGCGTACGGCACAAGAAGCTGGCCCAGTAAGCCGGTCTTCTGACGCACAAGAATGGGGCCCTTCGCGGCCCCATTTTTGTGCCGGCTCACAGCGGCAAGGCGCCGATTTTACCGATGAACTGATGGTGATTTTGTATACACTTATATAAAACGCACCAAATAATTTCATAAAAACGACATTTCGCCCTATTCCAGTGCGATTGCTTCTTGGTACATTCCAGAAAAAACCAATAAGTCCAATCCTCTTGGTGAGATGTCTACCATGATCGAATCTGTCGACAATTTCCTCGCGCGCCTTCAGCAACGCGACCCGGGCCAACCGGAATTCCACCAGGCTGTGGAAGAAGTGCTGCGTACCCTGTGGCCCTTCCTCGAAGCCAACCCGCACTACCTGCAGTCCGGCATCCTCGAGCGCATGGTCGAGCCTGAGCGCGCCGTGCTGTTCCGCGTGTCGTGGGTCGATGACCAGGGCAAGGTCCAGGTCAACCGCGGCTACCGCATCCAGATGAGCAGCGCCATCGGCCCGTACAAGGGCGGCCTGCGCTTCCACCCGTCGGTGAACCTGAGCGTGCTCAAGTTCCTGGCATTCGAACAGGTGTTCAAGAACTCCCTGACCTCGCTGCCCATGGGCGGCGGCAAAGGTGGCTCTGACTTCGACCCGAAAGGCAAGAGCGATGCCGAAGTCATGCGCTTCTGCCAGGCCTTCATGAGCGAGCTGTACCGCCACATCGGTGCCGACTGCGACGTGCCGGCCGGTGACATCGGCGTGGGTGCCCGCGAGATCGGCTTCATGTTCGGCCAGTACAAGCGCCTGGCCAACCAGTTCACCTCGGTTCTGACCGGCAAGGGCATGACCTACGGCGGCAGCCTGATCCGCCCTGAAGCCACCGGCTACGGCTGTGTGTACTTCGCTGAAGAAATGCTCAAGCGTCAGAGCCTGCGCATCGATGGCCGCCGCGTGGCCATCTCCGGTTCCGGCAACGTCGCCCAGTACGCTGCGCGCAAGGTCATGGACCTGGGTGGCAAGGTGATTTCGCTGTCCGACTCCGAAGGCACCCTGTACGCCGAAGCCGGCCTGACCGACGCCCAGTGGGATGCGCTGATGGAGCTGAAGAACGTCAAGCGCGGGCGTATCAGCGAGCTGGCTGACCAGTTCGGCCTGGAGTTCCGCAAGGGCCAGACCCCGTGGACGCTGCCATGCGACATCGCCCTGCCGTGCGCCACGCAGAACGAGCTGGACATCGAAGACGCCCGTACCCTGCTGCGCAACGGCTGCATCTGCGTGGCCGAAGGTGCCAACATGCCGACTACCCTGGCGGCGGTCGACCTGTTCATCGAGGCTGGCATCCTGTACGCACCGGGCAAGGCATCCAACGCCGGTGGCGTGGCGGTGTCTGGGCTGGAGATGTCGCAGAACGCCATGCGCCTGCTGTGGACGGCTGGTGAAGTGGACAGCAAGCTGCACAACATCATGCAGTCGATTCACCATGCCTGCGTGCATTACGGTGAAGAGGCCGATGGCAAGGTCAACTATGTGAAGGGCGCGAACATTGCGGGCTTCGTCAAGGTTGCCGATGCCATGTTGGCTCAGGGCGTGGTCTGATTCTAGACTGCCGGGGCCGCTTTGCGGCCCTTTCCGACCGGTCCGGCGCCCCGGCAAGGCCGCTTCTACAGGGGAACGCTTACTCTGTAGGAGCCGCCTTGCCGGGGCGCCGGACCGGTCGGAAAGGGCTGCAAAGCAGCCCCAGGGCCTCAACCGATTTCGATAATCTCGATCATCTGATCCCCCGCCGGCCGCCGCCAGAGCACTTCATCCCCAGGTCCGGCCCCAAGCAATGCCCGCCCCAGCGGCGATCCCCAGTTGATCATCCCGCGCCCGGCATCCGCCTCATCCTCGCCCACCAGCTCCACCACATGCTCCTGGTCCTGCTCATCAACGAACCTGACCCGGCTCCCAATCTGCACCTTGCTGCGCGATGTCGCCTCCGGCACCACCTGCGCGCTCTGCACTCGCGCGCTGAAATAGCGCAGGTCCCGCTCGGTATCAGCCAGACGCTGCTTGTCGCCGCGCTCGTCTTGGGCCTGCAACTCGCTGCGCAAGGCATTGAGTTCGCTCACGCGCTGTTGCAGCTGGCGCAGGCCGCTGGCGGTGACGTAGTTGGGCTGGTCGCTGACGCGCCGCTCCACGGGCTGGTCAGCCTGGGCGGCGGTCTGGTCTTCGTTGACGAATGCTCGGCTCATGCAATGGCCTCCTTCTAGTGGAGACCAGCATGGCAGGCTGGCGGTTTCAGTGGATGTCCGTTTGCGACCTAGTTGCGGCGATAGGCACGGGCGGCGCCCTGGTCTTTCTCCTGTTGCCACTCGCGATCACGCTCGTCCCAGAAGCGCTCATGGTACTGGCGCTGCTCCTCGCTGTTCTGCATCGCGTGGCACTGTCGGAAACCATCGTCCCAGCCAGTCTCGTAGTGGCGATCGTGCAGGTACCGTGGTACGTCTTTCTTGAAGTCGCCAACCATCAGCCCGGCCGCCTGACGGCCGCTGCTGCAACCGTCCTGATAGCCGTCGGCGTAGGCGGGGGGATAACCGTGGTTGACCATCTGATCGTGGGTGGTTTCGCAACCCGCCAGCAGCAACGCAATGAACAAGCCGAACCAGTACCGCGACATGACCACCTGGACCCTTGGATAGATGCTGGAAGTCTAGGTGGCGATTTGTCAGGGAGCTGTCAAAACAGTGTCAAAGAGTCGGTTGGATCACACCTGCCGGCCTTGACGCAATCACTGTAGGAGCGGCCTTGTGTCGCGAAAGGGCCGCAAGGCGGCCCCGGCAATATCAGCTTGAAACGCGGAAATCATGGGTGCGCTTCGCACCCCTTTCGCGACACAAGGCCGCTCCCACAGGGCCGCGTCAATAGTGATACCACTTCAGCTCCAGCATCACCTCGTTCTGCGCCGTCGCCAGGTGGCTGAACTCCCGCGAAGCACTCAATCTCACCCCGAGGTTCTGGCTGATCTCCCACTGCTGGTTCAAGCTCACACTGCGCCGCACCTCGCCATTTGTGAAGTAATCGCCTTTGGCCTCCAGCGTCATGTTGCCCAGCCCGTTGCGCCACAGCAGCCCACCATTGAACCCTGTCGCCGGGGCGACGAACTGGGCGAAGTCGTTGTGGTGCTCGACCCGCACCGTGCCCAAGGCGAAGCCCAGCAAGCCATCGGCCAGTTGCCAGGTGCCACCGGCACCGCCATTCACATGGCTCACCAGCACCTCGTCGTCATGCTTGCCCGGCACCCGCTCCAGGCCACCGGCCACTTGCCAGGACCAAGGCTTGAGCAGCTCGTTGCGCGGCGTCAGCGAGCGGATGGTGGCCAGGTCCAGGCGCTGCACCTGCCAGTCGTTGCCTTCGTACTGGCGCACCTTGAGCTGCAGGATCTCGATCTGCGCTCCCAGCGGGAAGCCATAGGCATTGTCATTGAGGTCGTGGTAGGCCATGCGCAGGCCGTATTCGGCGTAGGCGCGGTCCTCTCGGGTACCGACGCCCAGTTGCCAGGTCCGCGAGTCATGGCCGTCCTCGGGCAGGCCGGGCCGCTCGATCTGCAAGGGCGGCGGCGGGTTGCTGTTGATCGCCCGCAGCAGCTCGAAACTGCGCTTGGCCTGCCCAGGGTCACGCTCCTGGCCATTGGCCCGGTAGCGCTCCAGGCGGTATGCGGCATCCTGCACCAGCGCCTGGCGCTCGCGGGGCAGGGCTTTGAAATCGGGGCTTTGCAGCTGTGTGGTATCGGCACTGACGGCCAGCACCTGGCGCTTCTCGTCATGGTCCAGTGGCTCGGCCCTGGCCAGCAGCTCGCGTTCGCGTGACGGGCGGTAAGTCTCGCTGGCGACCAGGCCCGATTGCTTCACCGCCTTCACCGTATCGGTGGGGATGGCGGTCAGCGGGAACTGCGAGGTCAGGTCCAGGCTTGGCCGGGCTACCTGCAGCAACTCCAGCAGGCGGTAGGAGCAGTTTTCGTCGAAGAAGAAGTAATCGAACTGGATCTGCTTCAGTTCCCAGACGTGCTCGACCATGCGCCCGGTTTCCTCTGGCGTCAGGTCCAGCTGGTACTCCCACAGGTCGCGGTTCTCCAGGCTGCGGTATTCGGAGAGCTTTTCCTGGTAGGGCATCAGCGCGAACAGGCCCGGGTAGCCGCCCATCAGGCCCTTCCAGGCATACAGGATGCTGTTGTCACTGCCTTCGATGTAAGCACCGAAATTGATTGCATAGCTCAGCAGCGTGGTGTCGTCGCTGCGGGTGTTGGACTGGTCGATGCGCAGCAGGGTATGGCCGAACATCGACGAAGGGCTGTTCAGGTAGGCAGCCGGGAAGATCAACGCCGCACTGTGCGGGTCGATCGACTTGTACCAGGTCTTGAACTCCTGGCAGTCCGGTTGCGGCAGGCTTTGCAGGTCGAGCTGTTCACGCAGCCAGCGGGTGCGTGCGGGGAATACGCACTGGGCGTGCTTGTCACCCAGGCTGGCCGGGGCGTACAGCGCTTCGACCGTGGCCTTGAGCTCCTGGTCCGGGTGGTGCGCGCCGTCCTCGGCGAGGAAGAAGGCGTCGTCGTCCACATAGCTGCGCCAGCCGCCGAGCTTGGCGGTTTCATAGTGGCCCAGGGCAATCCAGTAAGGGGTGTTGGCCAGTTGCTGGATACGGCCTGGGTCCAGCACGGGCATGGCATGAACGGGGGCGCAGGCACACAGCGCCAGGGAAGCGAGGCGTTTGAGCATGTCGGGCAACTACTTCTTAACGATGCCGAAAAAAGGCGAAACCCGCCCCGGAGGCCGGGGCGGGAGCAGCTGCACTCAGGCCTCGGTGGCGTATTTGGCCAGGCGTGGGTCGTTCTTCAGAACGGCCAGGGTGTTGCTGTGGACAGTTTCGGCAGTCACGTCGGCGCTGCTGAAGATCTGGTTGAAGTGCTGGTGGGTGACCGAGGCGAAGTAGCCGCGATCTTCCGGCGCGACGCCCAGAACCACGGCGTAGGTGGTCAGGGCTTCGCCCTGGCCCATGGCCATGTCTTCGGACAGCTCGTTCATCATGCCATTCATGGCAAACCAGGATTTGCCGCCGTAGGTCAGCGAAGCTTTGGTCGAGCAGCCGTTGGTGCCCGAGGTCATGCCGAAGGTGGCGTTACCGGAGGTGCCGTTGGTGGTGGAGGCCAGGAAGTGCGCTGGCGTACCGCGCTGGCCTTCGAACAGCATGTTGCCCCAGCCGCAGTTCGGGCCGCCCGGCGCTTCGGCCAGGGCGTTCAGCGAGACCACGGTGAACAGAGTACCCAGAAGAATCCGTTTCATAGCATTGTTCTCTTTGTCTTAACCAAGGGTCAGGGTTTGTCTGGCAACGCGGTTGCCAGGTCGGGAAAGCATTTCACCCACCCGCGCAGCTTGGAGTTTAGGCATGTTCTAAAGGTTGCGTCGTTGATTGCGAAAAATTTGCTCGGACATGACAGCGTCCCGGCTGCGACATAAAGTCCTGTGGAGCCTTGCAAGGCGCGCGCGGGCAGCGCCAGAATGCTGCGTATCTGCCCCGCCGAAGTAAGGAAACCCAATGCCCGATCCTGTCGCTGCGCGCCTGCGTCTCGCGCCTGAAGCCCTGACCCGGCGTTTCTCCCCCGAGCAGTTTGCCTTTACCAATACCGACGATCTGGAGCCGTTTCGCGGAGTCCTGGGCCAGGAGCGTGCTGTCGAGGCCCTGCAGTTCGGCGTGGCCATGCCGCGCCCTGGTTACAACGTGTATGTGATGGGCGAGCCGGGCACCGGCCGCTTCTCGTTCGTCAAGCGCTACCTCAAAGCCGAGGGCAAGCGCCAGCAGACCCCAGCCGACTGGCTCTACGTCAACCACTTCGACGACACCCGCGAGCCCCGCGCACTGGAGCTGCCCTCCGGCAGCGCGGCCGAGTTCATCAGCGACATGGGCGGGTTGATCGACAACCTGCTGGCGACCTTCCCGGCGGTGTTCGAGCACCCTTCGTACCAGCAGAAGAAGGGCGCCATCGACCGCGCCTTCAACCAGCGTTATGACCGTGCGCTGGATGTGATCGAGCGTGCATCGCTGGAAAAGGACGTGGCCCTGTACCGCGATGCCAGCAACGTCGCCTTCACCCCGATGGCCGACGGCAAGGCACTGGACGAGGCCGAATTTGCCCAGTTGCCCGAAGAAATCCGCGAGCAGTTCCACGAGGACATCGCGCTGCTCGAGGAGCGCCTCAACGAGGAGCTGGCCAGCCTGCCGCAATGGAAACGCGAGTCGAACAACCAACTGCGCCAGCTCAACGAAGAAACCATCACCCTGGCCCTGCAGCCGCTGCTGGCGCCGCTGTCGGAAAAGTACGCCGAGAACGCGGCCGTCTGCGCCTACCTGCAGTCTGTGCAGCTGAACCTGCTGCGTACCGTGGTCGAGCAGCTGGTTGAAGACAGCAAGACCGACGCCGCTGCGCGCAAGCTGCTCGAGGAGCAATACGCGCCGAGCCTGGTGGTCGGTCACCACGCTGACGGTGGCGCACCGGTGGTGTTCGAGCCGCACCCGACCTACGACAACCTGTTCGGCCGCATCGAATACAGCACCGACCAAGGGGCACTGTACACCTCGTACCGGCAGCTGCGCCCGGGCGCGCTGCACCGCGCCAACGGCGGCTTCCTGATTCTCGAAGCCGAGAAGATGCTGGGCGAGCCTTTCGTCTGGGACGCCCTCAAGCGCGCCCTGCAATCGCGCAAGCTGAAGATGGAGTCGCCACTGGGCGAGCTGGGCCGTGTCGCCACGGTCAGTCTGACGCCGCAGATGATCCCGCTGAACATCAAGCTGGTGATCATCGGTTCGCGCCAGCTGTATTACGCGCTGCAAGACCACGATCCGGACTTCCAGGAGATGTTCCGTGTGCTGGTCGACTTCGACGAAGACATGCCGATGGTCGATGAGAACCTCGAGCAGTTCGCCCAGCTGCTGCGCACCCGCACCAACGAAGAAGGCATGGCGCCGCTGACCAGCGATGCTGTGGCGCGCCTTGCCACCTACAGCGCCCGTCTGGCGGAAAACCAGTCGCGCCTGTCGGCACGTATCGGTGACCTGTTCCAGCTGGTCAGCGAGGCTGATTTCATCCGTCAGCTGGCCAGCGACGAGATGACCGATGCCGGGCACATCGAGCGTGCGCTCAAGGCCAAGGCCACCCGCACTGGGCGTGTCTCGCAGCGGGTGCTCGACGACATGCTCGCCGGCATCATCCTGATCGACAGCGAAGGTGCGGCCATCGGCAAGTGCAACGGCCTGACCGTGCTGGAAGTCGGCGACTCGGCGTTCGGCATGCCGGCGCGCATTTCCGCCACCGTCTACCCCGGCGGCAGCGGCATTGTCGACATCGAGCGCGAGGTCAACCTCGGCCAGCCGATCCACTCCAAAGGGGTGATGATCCTCACCGGGTACCTGGGCAGTCGCTATGCCCAGGAATTCCCCTTGGCGATTTCTGCGAGCATCGCCCTGGAGCAGTCCTACGGCTATGTCGATGGTGACAGTGCCTCGTTGGGTGAAGCCTGCACGCTGATCTCGGCCTTGTCGCGCACGCCGCTCAAGCAGTGCTTCGCCATCACCGGCTCGATCAACCAGTTCGGTGAAGTGCAGGCGGTGGGTGGGGTCAACGAGAAGATCGAAGGCTTCTTCCGCCTCTGCGAGGCGCGTGGCCTGACCGGCGAGCAGGGGGTGATCATCCCGCGTGCCAACGTTGCCACGCTGATGCTCGACGAGCGCGTGCTGCAGGCGGTGGAGAACGGCATGTTCCACGTCTATGCCGTGAGCCAGGCCGACGAGGCGCTGAGCCTGCTGGTGGGCGAGGAGGCCGGGGAGCTGGACGACAAGGGCCAGTTCACCGAAGGCAGCGTCAACGCCCGGGTGGTCGAGCGTCTGCGCGAGATTGCCGAGATGATCAGCGAAGAAGAAATCGAGAAGGCAGAAAAGGAACGCCTGGAAGAGGTGATTGCCCAGGCCAAACCGGCCTGAGTCAATAAATCGGCGCTGGCGGCCATGTGCTACCGTTCAGCGCCGGTTTTCCATCTTTCTGTGCTGTTCTTCTATGCTGGAACTTAAGGACGGTATCAGGGTTCAGGATGGAAACAGCCTGGGTTTTCAGGCTGAACAGGGCTCATTCGAGGGGAACGCGGCCATGCGCAACCTCAGCCTTACTCGCCAGTGCCTGGGCCTGGTGACCCGCATTGAATGCAGCATTCGTCCGCTGGCCGGCGACAACGGTATGTGGACCTTGCTGTTCGCTGCCGGCATGGCCGGTGAGCAACCCTCGGCGATCAAGGCACAGGGGCCCTTCCACGGGCCGATGGTGGCCGAATCCGTGCTCAGCGCCATTGTCGACAGCCTGACCCTGCATGGGTATCAGGTGGCCGACGACCCTCAGATCTGGTGCCTGCACCTGCAGGCTCAGCTGCGGCGGATCAACGGCGAACGCTGCCGGAACCTGGGGGATTACCAGTTCCACCCTGAAACCTGAGCATACACACTCAGCGGTGCGGCATCTGGCCGCAGGCTTTTGCTGTCACAGGTGGCTGGCTATACTCGCGGCCGATTTTCCAGTCACCTGACGAGTCCCAAACCCTCCATGGAACGTATTCTCGAAAACGCGATGTATGCCTCGCGCTGGCTGCTCGCTCCCATCTACTTCGGCCTGTCCCTCGGCCTGCTGGCCCTGGCGCTGAAATTCTTCCAGGAAGTTGTCCACGTCCTGCCCAACGTTTTCGCCCTCAGTGAAGCCGACCTGATCCTGGTCATCCTGTCGCTGATCGACATGTCGCTGGTGGGCGGCCTGCTGGTGATGGTGATGATTTCCGGCTACGAGAACTTCGTGTCGCAGCTGGACATCGATGAGAGCAAGGAAAAGCTCAACTGGCTGGGCAAGATGGACTCTTCGTCGTTGAAAATGAAGGTAGCCGCTTCGATCGTGGCGATTTCTTCCATCCACCTGCTGCGGGTGTTCATGGATGCGCAGAACATCTCCACCGACTACCTGATGTGGTACGTGATCATCCACATGACCTTCGTGGTCTCGGCCTTCTGCATGGGCTACCTGGACAAGCTGACCAAGCACTAACAGCTGGCGCTGTCAGTGTGGGAGCGGCCTTGCGTCGCGAAAGGGCTGCGCAGCGGCCCCAGGCTTTCTGCCCTCAAGCTGAAATTGCCGGGGCCGCTCTGCGGCCCTTTCGCGACACAAGCCCGCTCCCACAAAGGATCGAAGCCAACTGACGAGCGGCGTCAGTAATGCCTTGTGCAATCCCCCGATTCGTACAAAAAATGAGCACTCATGCGTGGTTCCCAAAGCGAGGTGCTCTCATGAACCTGCATCAGCTCAACTCCGAGGCCAGGGCTGGCCATGTCGACGAACTGAACCTGATTGCCATCGAAGGCGGCGACTACCTGATCGAGGCCCGGGTCAAAGGCCATCCCCATCCCCTGTCCGATACCCGCGGTGAGCGCTTGCGCGTGCGCTCGGTGGAGGATGCGCGCAAGTTGCTGCAGACCATTCCGATGGTGTCGATGAACCTCGTGCACTGGTCGGTGCAGGACGAAATGTGCGGCATGGGCACGCACCCGGAAGAAGACCTGAAGGTGCCGATTTCCCAGCGTTCGGCCTGGTAGCTGCTCGCGCCGGCCTTGTGTGCTAGGCTGCTCGCCCTTTTCATCAAGGGCGCGGCTGCACTGCGCCCTGCAGTGGAGCACGACAATGTCCGAACTCAACCTGTCCACCGACGAAACGCGCGTCAGCTACGGCATCGGCCGTCAACTGGGCGGCCAGCTGCGCGACAACCCGCCACCAGGCGTGAGCCTGGAAGCCATCCTGGCCGGCCTGACCGACGCTTTCAGCGGCGCCGAGAGCCGTGTCAGCGAAGCCGACCTGTCGGCCAGCTTCAAGGTCATCCGTGACGTGATGCAAGCCGAAGCTGCTGCCAAGGCTGAAGCCGCCGCTGCCGCTGGCAAGGAATTCCTGGTCGAAAACGCCAAGCGCGACGGCATCACCACCCTGGCTTCGGGCCTGCAATTCGAGGTGCTGACCGCCGGTGAAGGCGCCAAGCCGACCCGCGAAAGCAACGTGCGCACCCACTACCACGGCACCCTGATCGACGGCACCGTGTTCGACAGCTCCTACGACCGTGGTCAGCCGGCTGAATTCCCGGTTGGCGGCGTGATCGCTGGCTGGACCGAAGCCCTGCAGCTGATGAACGCCGGCAGCAAATGGCGCCTGTACGTGCCGAGCGAGCTGGCCTACGGCGCCCAAGGCGTTGGCAGCATCCCGCCGCACAGCACCCTGGTGTTCGACGTCGAGCTGCTCGACGTTCTGTAATGCCTTTGGGGCCGCTTTGCGGCCCATTCGCGGAACAAGCCCGCTCCTACAGGATCTGCGCCAACCTCAAAGGCTGCGCAGACCCTGTAGGAGCGGGCTTGCCCCGCGAAGAGGCCGGCCTGGCCAGTCTCAATTCCAGTCTGTTCCCCCTGGGCGCAAGGCCCGTGCATAGCAGAACAGAAACAGGTTCCGCACCAGCTCCTTGAGCACCACAGGCTCACTCGAATTCAGCCCGTACAGATCCAGGTCACCCTGGTCGCGCAGCTCGTCCAGTGCTTCTTCTTCGAGCACTGCGCACACCTCACCGGTTTCCCGATGGAGGATGCGCAGATAGGGGTGGGGGCGGTCCAGCCAGGCGTCGATCAGATAAGTCATGGCTATTCTCCTTGGAAAGCGGTTCCAATGAGAATAATTCTTATTATCAGAATAGCAAGCGCCAATTGCCTGAATTTGTAATCAGACCTTACGCACGAATTCCGACTTCAGCTTCATGGCGCCGATGCCGTCAATCTTGCAGTCGATGTCGTGGTCGCCATCGCACAGGCGGATGTTCTTGACCTTGGTACCGACCTTGACCACCAGGGACGAGCCCTTGACCTTGAGGTCCTTGATCACGGTAACGGTGTCGCCGTCCTGCAGGATGTTGCCGACCGAATCCTTCTTCACCACGTCATCGCTGGCCGCTTCGGCTTCGCCGCTGGCCGACCACTCGTGGGCGCACTCGGGGCAAATCAGCTGGGTGCCATCCTCGTAGGTGTATTCGGAGTTGCATTTGGGGCAGGGTGGCAGCGTGCTCACTTCGGTTCCTTAAACAGACAGACGGTTAAAGGCCCATATTATATAAGGTTTTGCTGGCGAAGTGTTCTGCCCGTACAAATGCATCGCGGGCAAGCCCGACTCCCACAGGGATCGTGCTACCTCAAGGGCTGCACTATTCCCTGTGGGAGCGGGCTTGCCCGCGAAGAAGGCGACTCGGTCTGTCAGTGGGTACGCGCGACCGCAAACTCGCTCAGTTCGACCAGCGCATCCCGGTATTCGCTGGCTGGCAGCACTTCCAGGCACTCGATGGCACGCTTGACGTAATCACGCGCCAGCTCGGCGGTGTACTTCAGTGCACCCGAAGCCTCGACGGCCTCGCGAATCTGTTCCAGGTCTTCCAGTCCACCCTTCTGGATCGCCTTGCGCACCAGTGCAGCCTGCTCCGGTGTGCCTTCACGCATGGTGTAGATCAGCGGCAGGGTCGGCTTGCCTTCGGCCAGGTCGTCGCCGACGTTCTTGCCCAAGGCTTCGGCATCGCCTTCGTAGTCGAGCAGGTCGTCGACCAGCTGGAAGGCCACGCCCAGGTGGTCACCGAAGGTGCGCAGGGCTTCGCGCTGCGCTTCGCTGGCTTCGGCCAGTGCCGCGGCGCTGTGGGTCGAGGCTTCGAACAGCATGGCGGTCTTGCCGCGGATGACGTCCATGTACACCTCTTCGGTGGTGCTGGCGTCGCGTACCCGCGACAGTTGCAGCACTTCGCCTTCGGCGATCACCCGGGTGGCCTTGGACAGGATCTGCATGACCGGCATCGAGCCCAGCTCGACCATCATCTCGAACGAACGCGAATAGAGGAAGTCGCCCACCAGCACGCTCGGTGCGTTGCCCCACAGGGCGTTGGCGGTGGAGCGGCCACGGCGCATGCCGGACATGTCGACCACGTCGTCGTGCAGCAGGGTGGCGGTGTGCAGGAACTCGATGGTCGCGGCCAGCAAACGCAGGTCGGCGCCTTCACGGCCCAGGGCCTTGCCGCACAGCAGGACCAGCAGCGGACGCAGGCGCTTGCCACCGGCGGACGTGATATAGTCGCCGATCTTCGATACCAGCGGCACGCGCGAGGTCAGCTGCTTCTTGATGATCTCGTCGACGGCGCTGAAATCTTCAGCTACCGCGCGGTAGAAGGTTTGGGGTTGCATCGGCTGCTCCAGTGAGGTTGCGCGGCATGCTAGGTCGCGGGTCCCGGTGTGTCAAGGCGCGGTGCCCACGGGCCGGGGGCGGGACTTGCAAGCAAAAGCGGGGTTGCGTACAATCGCGCACCCTAACTTCCTGGGCAGCACCTGCCTTACGCAATTGCACAGGGCCGTTCCAGCCCCATGCAGCCATGCCAGCCAATACTCATCATATAAAGCGCTGGGTGAGCAGGATTATCGGAGAAATACCATGTCTTACGCAGTAATCGTTACCGGCGGCAAGCAGTACAAAGTCGCTGAAGGTGAATTCCTCAAGATCGAAAAACTGGAAGTCGCCACTGGCGAATCCGTGACCTTCGATCGCGTCCTGCTGGTTGCCAACGGTGAAGAAGTCACCATCGGCGCACCAGTCGTCGCCGGCGCTAAAGTGGTTGCCGAAGTCGTTTCGCAAGGCCGTCACGACAAGGTTCGCATCATCAAGTTCCGTCGTCGTAAGCACCACATGAAGCGTATGGGCCACCGCCAGTGGTTCACCGAGATCAAAATCACCGGTATCCAGGCTTAATCGCCTCGGTCCCCTGAATTTATTTGGAGAATTGAACCATGGCTCACAAGAAGGCTGGTGGTAGTACTCGTAACGGTCGCGACTCAGAATCTAAACGCCTTGGCGTGAAGATGTATGGCGGCCAGGTTATCAAGCCAGGCAACATCATCGTCCGTCAGCGCGGCACCGAATTCCACGCTGGCTACGGCGTTGGCATGGGCAAGGATCACACCTTGTTCGCCAAGATCGAAGGCGTGATCAAGTTCGAGAAGAAAGGCGAGTTCATGCGCCGTTACGTGAGCATCGTCGCCGCTTAATCGCGACGTCGCTCCAGAAGCCCCGTCATGCGACGGGGCTTTTTCGTTTGTGGTGAGCCTCTTGCAAAGCTGTTTGTTTGGGCTGCCGGCGTGGGTTTCTACGGTCGTACGGGGCCGCCGCGCTCATTTTTGCAAGAGCCTCAGGTTTTTCAGTATTCAACTCGCCCGCAGGCGAGAGGCGGTTTTCAATGAAGTTTGTTGACGAAGTATCCATTCGGGTCAAAGCCGGTGACGGCGGTAACGGTTGCATGAGCTTCCGTCGCGAGAAGTTCATCGAGAACGGCGGCCCAAACGGCGGTGACGGTGGTGATGGTGGTTCGGTGTACATGGTTGCCGACGAAAACCTCAACACCTTGGTCGACTACCGCTACACCCGTCACCACGAAGCCCAGCGCGGCTCCAACGGTGGCAGCACCGACTGCACCGGCAAGAAGGGCGATGACCTGTTCCTGCGCGTGCCGGTCGGCACCACCGTGATCGACGCCTCGACCCAGGAAGTGATTGGTGACCTGATCACCCCTGGCCAGAAGCTGATGGTCGCCCAGGGCGGTTGGCACGGCCTGGGTAATACCCGCTTCAAGTCCAGCACCAACCGTGCGCCGCGCCAGACCACCCCAGGCAAGCCGGGTGACCAGCGCGACCTGAAGATGGAAATGAAGGTACTGGCCGATGTTGGCCTGCTGGGCCTGCCGAACGCGGGTAAGAGCACCTTCATCCGTTCGGTCTCGGCCGCCAAGCCGAAAGTCGCCGACTACCCGTTCACCACCCTGGTACCCAACCTGGGCGTGGTCAGCGTCGACCGCTGGAAGAGCTTCGTCATCGCCGACATCCCCGGCCTGATCGAAGGCGCCTCCGACGGTGCCGGCCTGGGCATCCGCTTCCTCAAGCACCTGGCGCGTACCCGCGTGCTGCTGCACCTGGTCGACATTGCGCCGCTGGACGAAAGCAGCCCGGCCGATGCCGCCGAAGTGATCGTCAACGAGCTGACCCGCTTCAGCCCGTCCCTGGCCGAGCGCGAGCGCTGGCTGGTGCTGAACAAGTCGGACATGGTCATGGACGACGAGCGCGATGAGCGCGTGCAGGAAGTGATCGACCGCCTGGAATGGGAAGGCCCGGTCTACGTGATCTCGGCCATCTCCAAGCAGGGCACCGACAAGCTCAGCCACGACCTGATGCGCTACCTCGAAGACCGCGCCGACCGCCTGGCCAACGACCCGGCCTACGCCGAAGAGCTGGCCGACCTCGACCAGCGCATCGAAGACGAAGCCCGCGCCCAGCTGCAGGCCCTGGACGACGCCCGTACCCTGCGTCGCACCGGCGTCAAGAGCGTGCACGACATCGGCGACGACGACGATGGCTGGGATGATGATTTCGAGGACGACGAAGACGGCCCGGAAATCATTTACGTGCGCGACTGATCGGTTGCAGTACACTAAACGCCGCTCTCAGGAGCGGCGTTTTTGTATCCACGGTATCTACAGATTCGACATAGGTTGGAAGAAGATGCGAAGCAAGGTGACGGGCGCCAAGCGCTGGGTCGTGAAGATTGGCAGTGCCCTGCTGACCGCCGATGGCAAGGGCCTCGACCGCGGCGCCATGGCCGTATGGGTCGAGCAGATGGTCGCGCTGCGTGAAGCAGGCGTGGAGTTGGTACTGGTCTCCTCCGGGGCCGTGGCTGCCGGCATGAGCCAGCTGGGCTGGACTTCCCGACCGAGTGCGATGAACGAGTTGCAGGCGGCTGCCTCGATCGGCCAGATGCGCCTGGTGCAGGCCTGGGAAACGAGCTTCGGCGAGCATGGCAAGCACACCGCGCAGATCCTCCTGACCCACGATGACCTGTCCGACCGCAAGCGTTACCTGAATGCCCGGAGCACCCTGCGCACCCTGGTTGACCTGGGGGTAGTGCCGGTGATCAACGAGAACGACACCGTGGTCACCGACGAGATCCGCTTTGGCGACAACGACACCCTGGCCGCGCTGGTGGCCAACCTGGTGGAAGCCGACCTGCTGGTGATCCTCACCGACCGCGACGGCATGTTCGATGCCGACCCGCGCAACAACCCCGAGGCCCAGCTGATTTACGAAGCCCGCGCCGACGACCCGTCGCTGGATGCCGTGGCTGGTGGTACCGGCGGTGCCCTGGGCCGCGGCGGCATGCAGACCAAGCTGCGCGCTGCACGCCTGGCAGCCCGTTCCGGCGCCCACACGATCATCATCGGTGGCCGCATCGAGCGTGTGCTGGACCGCCTGAAGGCCGGTGAGCGCCTGGGCACGCTGCTGTCGCCCGAACGCGGCATGCTGGCGGCACGCAAGCAGTGGCTGGCTGGCCACCTGCAGACTCGCGGCACCCTGGTGCTCGACGCGGGCGCCGTGCAGGCGCTGCGTGAGGCGAACAAGAGCCTGCTGCCGGTCGGCGTGAAGACCGTGCAGGGCAGCTTCCGCCGTGGCGAGATGGTGGTCTGCGTCGGACCGGATGGCGTCGAGGTGGCCCGTGGCCTGGCCAACTACAGCGCGCTGGAGGCGCAGAAGATCATCGGCCAGCCGTCCGATCAGATCGAGACCGTGCTGGGCTATATCGCCGAGCCGGAGCTGGTGCACCGCGACAACCTGGTGCTGGTATGAAGCTGCTCAAGCGGGCGCTTGCCCTGGCCGTCGTTGCCCTGCCGATGCTGGCCGGGGCCGAGGAGATCGGCCAGGTGTCCACAGTATTCAAGTTCCTCGGGCCGAACGATCGCATCGTGGTCGAGGCGTTCGATGACCCTAAGGTCGAAGGAGTGACCTGCTACCTGTCGCGGGCCAAAACGGGCGGCGTGAAGGGTGGTTTGGGGTTGGCGGAAGATCGGGCGGAGGCTTCGATTGCCTGCCGTCAGGTCGGGCCGATCAACTTCAAGGGTGAATTGAAGGACGGTGAGGAGGTGTTCAAGGAGCGCACCTCGCTGGTGTTCAAGACCATGCAGGTGGTGCGCTTCCTCGACAAGAAGCGCAATACCCTGGTGTATCTGGTGTACAGCGACCGCATGATCGAAGGCAGCCCGCAGAATGCGGTGACCGCAATCCCGATTCTACCTTGGAATCATTGATGTCCAAGGGGAGGCCTTCGGCCTCCAATCGCGGATAAATCCACTCCTACAAGCATTCCCCTGTAGGAGCGGATTTCTCAGGCCAACTCTTCGGCCTGATCCTCGCGCACAACCGCCTTCACTTCATCCAGGCGGCTGATGTACTTCCAGTCCGCCTCGTCGATGTAGATGCCATTCGGCCCGCTGCCACCTTCCAGGTCGATCGCCACGCGCGCCGACACCTGCGGCTTCACGCTCGCCAGAATCGGTACAAAGCCCAGCTGCAGGCTGGTCTCCAGCAGTGCCGCCTGGTTGCGTTCGTCGATGTCCGCCGCTTCGTCGAGGTAGTACGGCAGGCGAATGCGCCCGGCCAGGTCGCGGTCCATCAGGTGCAGCAACAAGTACATGTTGGTCAGCGCCTTGATGGTCATGGTGGTGCCGTTGGACGCCGCGCCGTCGATGTCGGCGTGGATGATCGGCTGGCCGTTGACCTTGGTGATCTCGAACGCCAGCTCGAACAGGTCCTTCAGGCCCAGCTGGTTATGATTTGCCGCCACCAGCCGCGCCAGGTACTCCTTGGCCTCTTCGTTCTTGTTGTCCTGCTCGGCGCTCTGGGTCAGGTCGAACACCGACAGGGTCTCGCCTTCTTCGTACTGGCCGGCGCTGTGGATGATCTGGTCGATGTGTTTGAGCGCTTCCTTGTTCGGCGCCAGCACCACGCGGAAGCTCTCCAGGTTGGACACCTGGCGCTTGTTGATCTCGCGGTTGAACAGGGCCAGCTGGTGCTCGAGGCTGTCGTAGTCGCTGCGGATGTTGCGCAGGGTCCGGGCGATGTCGGTGACCGCGGCGCGGCGCGCCTTGGCCAGGGTCAGGGCCTCGTCGGTGCGGTGTGCGTAGGCATTCACCAGCAGCTGAAGGCGGCGCTCCATGTCGTCTTCGCTGTCGAACTTGGCCACGCCCTTCAGGCGCACCTGGGCGTACAGCGCCTCGATCTGGTTGTCGACGCGTTGCAGGGCCTGCCAGCTGTCCTGGTAGTCGTTGAGCATCGGCAGCAGGTTGTCCATGGAGTCATCGACAGCTTCCATGAACGGCGTGCCGTAGGGCAGGTCGGCCGGCAGCAGTTGGCGGCGGCGCAGGGCGTCTTCCAGGGTTCGCTGCTTGGATTCCAGGTCGCCGATCTGACGGCCGACCAGCTGCAGCTTGGCCGACAGCTGCTGGACGCGCTCGGTGAAGGCGTCGCTGGAGCGCTTGAGCTCGTCCTGGGCGGCTTCCAGCTGCGCCAGTTGCTCCATCTTCTCGGGCTCTTCGGCGCTCAGGGTTTCGCTGCGGCGGAAGTCTTCCAGGGCTTTCTGGGCGTCCAGCACTTCCTGGTACAGGGCTTCTGTCTGCGCCTTGGAGGCGGTGCGGTCGGCGGCGACCTGCTGCTGGGTCTTGAGCTGCTTGAGCTCCTTTTCCAGGCGCTCCTTCTGGTCGCGCAGGGCCGCACGGTCGGCCAGGGCCTGCAGGGCCGGCGGGTCGATGTTGGAGATGTCGATGGACAGGCCAGGGGCCTCGAAGCGCTCGCCCTTGAAGCCGTCGAGCACCGCTTCCAGGGATTTCACCCACAGGTCGCTGTCGTCCAGCTCGATGCCGCGATCGCCCAGCGGCAGGCTGAACAGTGCGCCGTTGAACAGGCGCATCAGGCGATCGACGTCCTGCTGCGAGAACTCTTCGCGCAGGCGCGCATAGCTGTTGTTGTCGGCGTGGTCGAGCTGCTGCTTGACCTGCTTCAGGCGTTTTTCCAGGTCGCGCACGCGCTCGTCGAGGTCTTCGGCGCTGAACTGACGCGACTGCGCCAGGGCACCGGCCAGTTCATCATGGGCGTCCTTGGCGGCTAGCAAGCCCTGCTCCAGCACCTTGACGTCCTCGACCAGGGCGAAGCGGTGCTTGAGCACCGACAGCTCGCCGAGCCAGCGCTGGATGCCGGTGATTTCACGTTCCAGGCGCATCAGCTCCTGGGTGCCGCCACGCTGGTCGTTCTGCAGGCGGTCCTGCTCGCCACGGAAGTGCTCGGCCTGGATCACCAGCTCTTCCTTGCGCGCCATGGCGTATTCCTGCCAGGTGCCCAGCAGGTTGTCGAGCAAAGGCGAAAGGCGGTGAAGCTTGCCGCGCAGGATGTCGCGCTGGGCGACGCCGCCGGCCAGGGCCTCGACCAGCGGACCGGCTGCTACCAGGGCGTTGTAGTCCTGCTCCATGCGGCGAACGTCGCGGAAAGCTTCTTCGCAGGCGGCGATGTAGTCGACGCTGCCCGAGCGCAGGCTGTGCTCGAAGGCGTCGAGGAACAGCTGCTTGAGTTTGGCAGCGGTGATCTCGCGCATGTGCAGCAGGTTGATGAACAGCGCGCGGAAGGTTTTCAGGCTCTGTTCGCTGGTCGAGCGCAGGGGGATCAGGGTCAGGTCAAGCGGGCACGAGGTGTGGCCGCCGACCAGCAGCCGGCGCAGTTCATCGGGCTTGAGTTCATAGGCCTTCAGGCCCAGGCGCTCAAGGTTGGTGAACAGCTCTTTCTGGCGCAGGCAGGTGTCGTTCTTCTGGTAGTGGGCCAGGTCCAGCTCGCCTTTGTAGGCGAAGAACTGGTGGCCGAAACCGCCGCCCGGGCCGCGGCCGACCACACCGATCACGTGTGGGCCGTGGGGCAGGTTCAGTTCGCAGAGGATGTACGAGGTATCGCTGGCGAAGTAGAAACGGCGCGACTGCTCCAGGCTGTACTTGCCGAAGCTCATGTCGGACATGCGCGCCAGGATCGGGAACTGCAGGGCGTTGATCGACGCCGATTTACCCAGGTTGTTGGCACCGTACACCGACAGCGGGTGCTCCAGCGGGAACAGGCCGAGGCTGTAGCCGGCGGTGTTGAGCAGTGCGAAGCGGCGGATGCCGTAGCGTTCCTGGCTCATGCGTCAATCTCCTGTTGCTCTTCGCGGATGGCCCGGGCCAGGGCATCCTCTTCGCTTTCCTCGCCGTCGAACGGGGTGAGGTCGAGCGGGTCGTCGGTGCGGTTGAGTTGTTCCGGGCTTTCTTCTTCCACCAGTACCGGGGTCGGCAGTGGCAGGTCGCTGTGCAGGCTGGCGGCCAGGTCGCGGTCCTGCTGCACCGACAGGCATACGTCGAGGAAGCGGTGCATCGGCGGCAGGAAGCGGTAGATGCCGCCTTCTTCATGGGCGAAGCCGAGCTGGGTCATGCGGCGCATGATCTTTTCTTCCAGCTCGTCGACGGTCTGCACTTCAGCCTGCAGGAACAGGTCGCGGTACTTGTCCAGCAGCGAGGGCAGCTCGTCGCGGCCGATGCTGCCGCCGTCGAGCACGGCCATCGGGTCGCGGCCCTGGTCGGCCAGGTGCTCGACGATGATGAAGGTGAACAGCGACAGGCGCTGGGCGGTCTTGTTGACCTGCGCGGCGGCCTGTTCGGGGACGAAGTAGTAGAAGCCGCGGGTGTCGCACACCAGCTCGAAGCCCAGGGCCTTGAACAGGGTGCGGTACTGGTCCTGGAAGTTCGACAGCTGGGCGTACATTTCAGGGTCGCGGCGGCTGACGTGGAAGCCCTTGAACAGCTCGCGGAAGATCGGCGCGAGCTGGGACAGTTCGGAAAGATCAAGATGCATTGGCTGGGCTCGCGTTGGTTTCAGGTTGCGCTTCGCGGCTGGACGTCAGGGCGAACGAGCGCAGGCTGACCAGGTGTTCGTGGGTGGTGTACTCGCGCCGCTCCAGGCGTTCGCGCTTGAAGCGCTTCTCCCGCGACAGGCGCGAGAACCAGTACAGCAGTTCATCGGTGGCGCCTTCGGGCTCCTGGTCCAGCAGCCAGACCATGAGGTCTGGCAGCGGCAGGGCGTCTTCGCAGCGCTCGAGCATCTCTTTGACCGTGCGTGGTGCGCGCGGCAGCGGGCCCTTCTGGGTCTTGTGCGCCTTGGGGAACTTGGCCGGCTTCGGCTCGAAGCGGGCCAGGGCATAGACGTAGGCCTCGACCTGGCTGGCACTGCCGAGGAAGGTACTCTGCGGGCGGGTGAACAGCGGCATGGCCGCTTGCGGCACGGCATCGATGCCTTTGCGCCGGATCACCGACAGCGCCAGCGCGGCGCCACGGGTCACGGCGTTGTGCCGGCGCGCTTCTTCACGCAGCGGCAGCAGCAGTTCGCGGGCGTGGCGCAGGGTCAGCTGGGCGCTGGTCTGCATTTCCAGGATGCGCGCGTGGGTGCGCAGCAGCATGTCGTCATCGACCAGGTGGCCCAGACGCGCCTGTTCGCCGAGCAGCTTCAGCAGCACGGTCTCGACCTTGCGCACGCCTTGCTCGAAGGCGCCGTCGGCGTTCACCAGCTGGATCATCGGCTCGACGTACTCGTCCCAGGTCGCCAGTACTTCGGCGTAACGCTGGCGCAGCGGGATCTGGCGGTTGCTGGTCTTGGCCCGTTCGGCCACGGCGACCAGCGCCTGCTCGTCGTTGTCGAGCTTCTTCAGTACGTCGCGCACGCGCATGTCGAGCAGGCGCAGCTGGCGCGCCAGGTCGTCGCTGTCGCGGTTGTCGAAGGCATCCTGGATATGCCCGGCCAGGCGCTCCAGGTGGCGCAGGTAGGCCTCGATCTCCAGGCACAGGCCCAGCCGGTGCTCGCGGCGTAGGTAGGCGAGGAAGTCGTGGATCTGGGCGTTGAGCTCGAAGCGGTTCGGGCTCTTGGCCACCGGCACCAGGATATCCAGGCGGATCCACACGTCGAGCAGCTGGGTGATGTCCTGCGGCGTGCTTTCCACCTGCTGGCGGCCCAGTTGCTGGCGCAGCTCCACCAGGCTCAGGGTGCCTTGGTCGAAGCGCTCGCACAGCGGCTCGATCAGAGCCCAGTGTTCGGCTAGGGCGCGCAGGACGCGCTTGGGTTCGATCATTGGCGTCTACTCGTTGCCAAGTAAAAAGGGGGCGATTGTACTTCATCCGGAGGGGAGGATTTCACCCCTTGGTCTGTAATGAGAGATAACCTTGGTGCTTGTAGGGGATCCACTGGCTCGTTTGCGGGGCACAGGCAACAATTTTCCGCCGACCAGTTGCAGCGCAGCCCGGCCAACAACGTTAGAATGTGCGACGTTTCGAACCCCGGACCCCCGAGCCTTGCTGACCGAACCCCGCCGCCGCGCCTACCTTTCCGCCATGCAAGTGGTGCATTGGCTGCCGCGCGCCGAACTGCCGTTCGCCGCACCGTCGCGCCCCGAGCTGCTGTTGCCGCAAGCGCCGGTAGAGCCAGTCGATTTCGCGGTTCGGCCATCCGCCCCGGCGGCCAGCGAGGCGCCGGTCGCGCCCCAGGCCCGCTCCGGCGAGCGCCCGAAAATCGAGATTCCGCGCCCGGGCAGCACGCCCAAGGTCGCTGCCAAGCCGGTCGTAGCCGAGGAAGAGGCCCCCGCACCGCGCCCGGCCCCGGTACCGCCACCGCGTTTCGCGTTGCAACTGCTGCGCGCCGGCAGCTGCCTGTTGCTGGTCGAGCTGGCTACCGGCCAGCCTTTCCAGAGTCGCGACCCCTCCTATCTGCTGCTCAAGGACATGCTGCGTGCCGCCGGCCTGCCCGATGCGCCGCAGATCATTGGCGAGCCCGTGCGCTGGCCGCTGCTGGTGCGCGGCAACATGGACCAGGGTCCGGATGCCGCACGTGACTTCGTCCAGGGCTTCATCCAGGCGCGCCTGGAAGAAACCCCCTGCAGCGTGCTGTGGCTGATCGGCTTGCCGGCCATGCGTTTCGCAGCCAGCGCCAACGATGCAGCCTATTACCAAGTACTGAAGGTCGACGGCCTGGGCGATGCCTGGGCCTTGCCGGGCCTTGAACTGTTGATGGACGAGCCGCAGCGCAAGGCGGACGTCTGGCAAGCGATGCGCCAGCTGATGGCGCGCTGGAAGAGCGTTGAATGAGTGACTCGATCAGTTTCCGCCCGATGACCGAGGCGGATCTGGATGCCGTGCTTAAGATCGAATATGCCGCGTTCAGTCATCCCTGGACCCGCGGGATCTTTCAGGATGCACTCAAATCCTACGAAGTGTGGCTGATGTTCGATGGCCAGCAACAGGTGGGGCATGGGGTGATCAATGTGATCATCGACGAGGCGCACCTGCTCAACATCACCGTCAAACCCGAGAACCAGGGTTGTGGGCTGGGGCTGAAGCTGCTTGAGCACCTGATGGCGCGGGCCTATCAGCTCAATGGCCGCGAGTGCTTCCTTGAGGTGCGGGCCAGCAACCAGTCGGCCTATCGCTTGTATGAGCGTTATGGCTTCAACGAGATCGGCCGCCGTCGCGATTACTACCCGGTTGCTGGTGGGCGCGAAGATGCGCTGGTGATGGCTTGTACGCTGCTTGAGGACTGAGTAAACCTGTACCGGCCCCTTCGCGGGCAAGCCCGCTCACACAGGATTGATGCATACCTTAAGACTGTGGGTTCCCTGTGGGAGCGGGCTTGCCCGCGAAGGGGGCGGTAAGTCGATCACAGCTCCCGCGGCACGACCTCGACCGGCTTCTTCAGGTCCCGCAGGCTGCGGGTCATCTCCCCGGTATTGCACTTCGCCGCCGCCTGCTCCGGCGTGTAATTGCGCACGGTGCGGAAGAACAGCTCACAGGTCTGCTTCTTCTGTGTCACCTGCCACTTGGTCGAGCAGGCCTCCAGGGTCATCTTCGGTTCTGCCCCTGAGTTACGGCCCATCCCCGCCTGCCAGCAGGCCGCCGTCAAATCCTGCCCCATCATCTTCAGCCCCGCCGCATCGGCCGCATCCTGATCGCCGCCATGGCTGTCCTTGTTCGCCGCATACCAGATCGCACTCGGGTGGTTGGCGCCCAGCACCGGCACCTGGGCGCCCGCCTGCGAGCTGATGCTGACCAGGCCTAGCACATTCACCTGTGGCCCGTACTGTTGCTGGATCCAGCTGCGCACCGGTGCGCCGAAGGCGACCATGGGCAGGGGTTTGGCGGTGTTCTGCAGGGTCATCTCCTTGACCATGCGCAGCTGGTAGTCCTTGAAGTAGCCGTAGGTGCCGCTCAGGGCATCGCCCGCACTGGCCGGGGCGGCGATCGGGGCGATGTCGATGATGGTCTGGTAGGCCGGGGTCTGACTGGCGTCGACGCCATTGAAAGTCAGCAGTTCAGCCCAGCGGTCGGTGGTATTGGAGCGCAGGTAGTCCTGGGCCTGGGTCAGCGAATAGTCCGGCGGGAAGTGCAGCAGCTCGATGCTGCGGCGGTTCTGCAGGGCCATGCCCAGCGGCAGGAACAGGTACCAGTCGTAGGACCATTTGCCGTCCTTGTTCAGCTGGGTGGCACCGTTATAGGCCAGCTCGCCAGTGTCGAGCAGCTTGCGCAGGGGCTCGACATAGTTGGCGGGCACGTCGCTGATGGTGGCATGCAGCCGGTCGCGCTCGCGGCTGACGTGGACCTGGGCGTTGGCATGGCCGTCGCGGCGTACGCTCTGGGTCAGGTAGTGCTCGACGGTCTGCTCCAGCGTCCAGTCGCGGTAGCAGATCACGTGGCAGTTGTTGGGGAAGGCGAAGAGGCGGGTGACGCGCTGGGTGTCGCCCAGGTCGATGCGCGCGTCGGCCAGGGCCAGGCCGCTGAAGGCGAGGACGGCGAGGATCGGTAAGGCAGTCTTGTGCATGCTTAACTCCTTGTCAGTGGCCTCCCGGGTTGGCGGCCGTGCTCATACTGAGGCAGGGAGCGTGGGGATGAGAAGAGCAAGCGGGCTGCTGCTGGCCGCAGGTGTGCTGTCGAGCACAATGGCACTGGCGGACGAGCGCGACGTGTGGATGTTCGCGCAGTGGGCGGGTGACCATCAGACCCGGCCGTTTCGCGAGATGCTGGTGGATGCGCGTCTGTACGGAGTTGTACCTATCCATCAGCTGCTGCGTTCGGCGTCGGACTGGAAGCTGTGCCATGCCTCGCCGTTTGCGGTACCGCCGGCCAGCAACTGGCCGGCAGTGCGTTCCACGTTGTCGTTGCTCAATACCCTCGACGGGCAAGGCATCTTGCGCCAGTTTGAAGTGGTGTCGGCTTATCGCAGCCCCGATCTCAATCGCTGCGCGGGCGGCGCCGTGGGGAGTGCCCATACTCGCGCCTTCGCGGTCGATATCCTGCTGCCGGCCTGGGCCGACCCCAATCCACTGTGTCGCTTCTGGCAGCAGCATGGTCAGGCCTGGAACATGGGCCTGGGGCGCTACCCGAGCGGGCGCATCCACATCGATACCGCGGGTTATCGCACCTGGGGTGGTGATGGCGGTTCAAGCTCGTCGTTCTGCAGCAAGCCTAGGTGAGTGAGGCAGGCCTGGCATTCACTTATCACCCATTTGGCGAAACGCTGGCGCTTGCCGCCATCGCTCAGTGGCTGCGGGCTGAGCAGGTAATAGGCAGAGCCATCGCGCAGGAAGCCGAACGGGGCGTGCAACTGGCCGCTGTCGAGTTCGTCACGCACCATCAATGCCGAGGCGATGGCCAGGCCCAGGCCGGCACTGGCGGCCTGTAGCGAGAGGTAGAAGTGTTCGAAGTCGCTGCGTTTGCAGTGGGTTGCCTGCCGCTCACTCAGGCGCAGCCAGGTGGGCCAGGCGTTGGGGCGGGTGCTGCTGTGCAGCAGGCGTTGGCCGCCCAGATTGTCGCTGCTGGTGCGGCTGACCGGGCCAATCCACTCATCGCATATTTTCATGCTGTGCAGCGCCGGTGGCCAATGGAAGTCATCCCGGCGTAGTGCCAGGTCGACCCCGCTCCGGGCAAAGTCCACCGGCCCGCCGGCAGCCACCAGATGCAGTTGCAGCTCCGGGTTCGCGGCATGGAAGCGTGGCAGGCGTGGGATCAGCCAGCGCATGGCGATGGTCGGCTCGCAAGACAGCACCAGCACGTTGTCGCGTTGCTGTTGTTGCAGGCGCTGCACGGCGCCTTCGAGCTGTTCGAATATCGCCTGGGTGGTGCCGTGCAGTGCCCGGCCGGCGGGGGTGAGGAAAATCGCCCGGTTGCGCCGTTCGAACAGTTCGATGCCCAGGCTTTCCTCTAGCAGGCGCACCTGGCGGCTGACGGCGCCGTGGGTGACATGCAGGCGCTCGGCGGCGCGGACGAAGCTTTCGGTTTCAGCGGCGATGTCGAAGTAGCGGAAGGCACTGAGGGTTGGCAGTTTCATGGTTCCCCTGTCTGTGAAAAAAACTATCAGATCTACTCAACTATAAATCGATTTTTAGGCATACCCACGCCCGCGATAATAGATGCATCTGTGCTTTTTCATCGTCTATCGAGGCCTTTCCCTTGACCGAACTCATTGCTGTTGCCCTCTTCACTATCCTGGCTGTCGTCAGCCCGGGCGCCGACTTCGCCCTGGTCACTCGCAGCAGTTACGCTCAGGGCCGCAAGGCCGGACTGGCCGCTGCGGTGGGGATCGCCCTGGGCGTGCAGGTGCATGTGCTGTACACGGTGCTGGGGATCGCCGTGGTCATCAGCCAGAGCCCGGCGCTGTTCCTGGCCATGAAAGTGCTCGGTGCGGGCTATCTGATTTACCTGGGCTACCAGTCATTGACCAATACAAGTCGCATCAGCCTGGAAGGGGAGGTGGCGCAACCCGGCGTGCTGGCAGCCTTACGCACAGGCGTCATGACCAACGCCCTCAACCCCAAGACCATGCTTTTTGTCGTCAGTGCCTACACCCAGGTGGTGCGGCCGGGCAGTTCATTGGGAATGGATTTCGCCTACGGTGCATTCATGTCGTTCGCTCACTGGGCCTGGTTTAGCCTGGTGGCGTTGTTCTTTTCCCGTGCGGGGTTGCGTGCGCTGATGATCGCAAGGCAGCGGCTGGTTGACCGTGTGATCGGTGTTGCGCTGATCGGTTTGGGGCTGGCCGTGGCGGTCGCCGGCGTGCGTTGATAGGGCGGGACTTTTCTGCAGGCAAAGAAAAAGGGCCTACCTTGCGGTAAGCCCTTTGACTTGTTTGGTGGCTACACAGGGACTTGAACCCCGGACCCCAGCATTATGAATGCTATGCTCTAACCAACTGAGCTATGTAGCCGATGGGGCGCATTATTCCCTTGTGATGGACCTGTGTCAACACTCATTTCAAAAAAAATTGCACGCCTTTCAAAAACTTAGCGACCGACCCCGGTTTCAACGGACGATCAGCCACTGCCCGAGCACGCCATACAGCTGCAAATGCTGCTCGGCAGCCAGTGCCGCAAGGGTTTCGCCTGGGCGGTCGAGGTTGAAGTCGCCACTCACCCGTCGATAGGCAGTCTGCTCATCCATCAGCCAGACCCGACGGCCCTGGTAGCTTGCCAGTCGCTCAATGACTTGTCCCAAGGGCATGTCGCTGGCGCGGAGGTGGCCGGTACGCCAGGCATCCGCCGTCTTAACGTCGGCTTTCTGTACCGGGTTGATCCGTGCCTCGCTGAAGGTCACTCGTTCACCCGCCGACACCATGCGCTGGTCGCCGCCCTGGATGACCATGGCCTTGCCATTGAGCACCACCAGTTCATCCTGATCGGCATGGCGCGCCACCATCAGGCGGGTGCCGTACACCTGGATGCGGGTATCGTCGACCTGAACCTCCATGGCGCGGCCATCGAGGACTACCTCCAGGTACACCTGGCCTTGTACCAGGTGCAATTGGCGCGTGCGCCCGCGCAGATCGACGTTCATTGCGCTGGCGCTGTCCAGGTGCAGCGTTGAACCGTCAGCCAGGCGCACGCTGCGCCGCTCACCTACATCAGTAGCCAGCTCGCTCGCCAGGCGTTGCATCAGTGGCCAGTAGAGATAGGCAACAGCGCCGAGCAACAGCAGGAACAGCACGGCCAATACCTTGCCCAGATTGCTACGGCGGACCTTGAGCAAACGCGGCCGTGGCCGGGCGGTGGGCACCTGAAGTTGCTGCCAGCACGCTTCCAGTTCGGCATAGGCGTGCGCATTGCGCGGCTCCTGGCACCAACGGCCGAATGCCTGGCGTTCGCCTTCATCACAGCCGGGCTGGCGCAGGCGGGCAAACCACTCCAGCGCTTCCTGCTGAGGATCGGCCTGAATATGCGTGGCGGGCATCGGGCTCATGGGTCGGTGTGCTCGCGTGAGGGCGGTTTCGCCCAACGATTACGGGGGAAGGTAGGCTGAGGATGCTAAATATATTGAGAACCATTTACAAGTACGCATTGCAGGTTAAACAAAAAGGTAGCTATGTATCTATTTGTTTCCCGATAATCGGATCCCAAACCTGCGGACGGAATTCAAGCTCATGGCCATCAGCAGCACCCCCACCGCCAGCACCGGTTCGGCAAACCAAGCCAATCCGCTGGTGATGCGCATCATCGCCTTCTGCGCCCTGGCGCACCTGATCAACGACCTCATCCAGTCCGTGCTGCCGGCGATCTACCCGATGCTCAAGGCCAACTACGACCTGAGCTTCGCCCAGATCGGCATGATCACCTTGACCTTCCAGATCACCGCCTCGCTGCTGCAACCGTGGGTCGGCTTCTTCACCGACCGCAGGCCCACGCCCAACCTGTTGCCGTTGGGCACCCTGTGCACCTTGGTGGGGATCGTCATGCTGGCCTTCGTCGGCAGCTTCCCGATGATTCTGCTGGCTTCGGCACTGGTCGGCATCGGTTCGTCGACCTTCCACCCGGAGACCTCGCGGATCGCGCGGCTGGCATCGGGCGGCCGTTTCGGCCTGGCGCAGTCGACCTTCCAGGTTGGCGGCAACACCGGTTCTGCCTTCGGTCCGTTGCTGGCGGCGGCGATCGTGATTCCGTTCGGCCAGACCCATGTGGCCTGGTTCGGCGTGGCGGCGCTGTTCTTCTTTGCCGTAACCCTCATGCTGCGCCGCTGGTACAAGGAGCACCTGAACCAGGCCAAGGCGCGCAAGGCGGTGCAGGCCACCCACGGCATCTCACGCGGGCGGGTGATCGCGGCGCTGGTGGTACTCGGGCTGCTGGTGTTTTCCAAGTACTTCTACATGGCCAGCTTCACCAGTTACTTCACCTTCTACCTGATCGAGAAGTTCAGCCTGTCGGTGGCCAGCTCGCAGTTGCACCTGTTCCTGTTCCTTGGTGCGGTGGCGGCGGGTACCTTCTTCGGCGGGCCGATCGGTGACCGCATCGGGCGCAAGGCGGTGATCTGGTTCTCGATCCTTGGTGTGGCGCCGTTCACCCTGGTGCTGCCGTATGCCGACCTGTTCTGGACCACGGTGCTCAGCGTGGTGATCGGTTTCATCCTGGCCTCGGCGTTTTCCGCGATCGTGGTGTATGCCCAGGAGCTGGTGCCGGGCAGCGTGGGCATGATTGCCGGGGTGTTCTTCGGGTTGATGTTCGGCTTTGGCGGCATTGGTGCGGCCCTGCTGGGGTACCTGGCTGATTTGCGCGGGATCGAGTATGTGTATGGGTTGTGCTCGTTCCTGCCGTTGTTCGGCCTGTTGGCGGTGTTTCTGCCAAATACTGGTAAACGCTGACATCGCCGGGGCTGCTTTGCAGCCCTTTCCGACCGGTCTGGCGCCCCGGCGAGGCCGCTCCCACACGGACTGCACATCGCCAGGCTGACACGATCACTGTGGGAGCGGCCTTGCCGGGGCGCCGGACCGGTCGGAAAGGGCCTCGCAGAGGCCCCCGGGCAATTGACGATAAGGTCAACCTTGGCCTAGAGTGCCGCCTCTCTTTTCAACACCTGCGTAGTAGCCACAGCAATGCGCCGTAGCCAATCCCTTCCACACGCCCGCCAGCCTGCCCTCCAGGCCATGCGTCGTGCGTGGCCGAGCGATACGGTGCTCAAGCGTCGCCGCAGCGTGCTGTTCGCCTTCACTTTCTCGCCACACCAAGCCCTGAACTGACATCCCCGCGCCTTTGCGTCGTCCGCCTTCCTGGCGTGCGTGTGGGCGCCTGTATCTGTGCGTCTTTTTCAGTTTTGCTTGGAGTGGTACATGAACATGCGTTTGCTGGCGGGCCTTCTGTTCGCCGTGTCGGTGGTGGGCTTCAGCCTGGGGGCCAGCCTGCCGCTGGTGTCGTTGCGCTTGCACGAGGCCGGTGCCGGCACCCTGGAAATCGGTGTCATTTCGGCCATCCCGGCCGCGGGCATGATGCTCTCGGCGTTCATGGTCGACGCCTGCTGCCGGCACCTGACCCGGCGCACCATCTACCTGCTGTGCTTCAGCCTGTGCACCGTGAGCATCGCCTTGCTCGATTCGGCGTTCGATACGCTGTGGCTGCTGGCCGTGCTGCGCCTGGGCCTGGGCATCGGCATGGGCATCGCGATCATCCTCGGCGAGTCCTGGGTCAACGAGCTGTGCCCGGACCACAACCGCGGCAAGATCATGGCCCTGTATGCCACCAGCTTCACCGGCTTCCAGGTGCTTGGCCCGGCCCTGATCGCGCTGATGGGCGCCGACAGCCCGTGGATTATCGGCGTGGTCACCATCGGTTATGGCCTGGCCCTGCTGTGCATCCTGCTGACCGTGCCCAACGACCATGTCGAGCATGGCGATGAGGGTGAGAAGAGCTTCGGCCTGGCAGGTTTCTTCCGCGTGGCGCCGGCGCTGTGCGTGGCGGTGCTGTTCTTCTCGTTCTTCGATGCCGTGGTGCTGTCGCTGCTGCCGGTGTATGCCAGCAGCCACGGTTTTGCCGTGGCCGTGGCGGCACTGATGGTGACCGTGGTGTTTGCCGGCGACATGGTGTTCCAGCTGCCGCTGGGCTGGCTGGCCGACCGCGTCGAGCGCACCGGGCTGCACCTGGTGTGCGGGCTGGTGGCGATGGCCATCGGCATCGCCCTGCCATGGCTGCTGCAGGTAACCTGGCTGTTGTGGCCGATGCTGGTGCTGCTGGGCGCGGTGGCGGGCGGTATTTACACCCTGGCGCTGGTGCTGATCGGGCAACGCTTCAAGGGGCAGGACCTGGTCACGGCGAATGCCAGCGTGGGCCTGCTGTGGGGTGTCGGCAGCCTGGTCGGGCCGCTGGTGAGCGGGGCGGCGATGGATGTGGCGCCACATGGCTTGCCGATGGCGCTGGCGCTGATGGCGGGGCTGTTCGTGTGCTTTGCCCGGCAGTCGTACCGGAGGGTGGGGAAGTTGCGGGCGGTTGCCGACTGAGTTTTGGCTTGCCTGTACGGGCCTCTTCGCGGGACAAGCCCGCTCCTACAGGTATTGCGCAATCTGTGTCGGAGCGGGCTTGTCCCGCGAAGAGGCCGGTGCAGGATTTCAGAAGGTCCCGCGCAGGGTCACCGACACGTTGCGTGGATCACCCCAGTAATATCCGGTCGGCGTCGGCGCCACCTGGCGATAGTACTTGCGGTCGAAGATATTGTTGGCATTCAACTGCAACGAGTAGTTGTCGTTGAAGCGGTAGTTGACCATGGCGTTGTACACCGCATAGCCCGACTGTGAAGCCACTGCCGTGCCGCTGCGGTTGTAGATGTCGCTCTGCGCCTGAACCCCGCCACCGATGGTCCAGGCCCCCAGCTCGCCTGGCAGGCGATAGGAGCTGAACAGGCGCAGCATGCGCTTGGGGTCGGTGGTGCGGATGGCATTGCCAGTATTGCTGGTGGTGTCCTTGAGGTACTCGGTGGTGTTGTAGGTGTAGCCACCGCTGACGTTCCAGCCCGGCAGCACTTCACCAGAAATCTCCAGCTCGAAACCCTGGCTGCGGTTCTTGCCCGCCGCCACCTTGCAGTAACCCGAGGTGTAGTTGGGCAGGCATGGGTTGGGGCCGTTGATGTCGTCCAGCGGGTTGCCCACCTGGTAGATGCGGAAGAACGCCAGCGAGGTGTTCAGTCGGCCTTCGTAGAACTCACCCTTTATACCGGTTTCGTATGCCTCGCCGGTGGTCGGCTCGAGCACCGAGCCGCTGACGTCGGTGGCGGTCTGCGGGTTGAAGATTTCGGTATAGCTGGCGTAGGTGCTGAAGTTGTCGTTGAGGTCGTAGATCAGCGCGGCGTACGGCACGATCTTGTTGTCGACGCTGAACTTGCCATTGCTGCGCGTGTTGTTTTCCTGCTCGTAGTCATACCAGTTCGAGCGCGCGCCGATGATCGCGGTAAGCGGGTCGGCCAGTGAGATGCGCCAGGTGGCATAGGCGCCTTCCTGGGTGGTGCGGGTACGCACCGGGTGGGCGGTGATGTCGATGTGCGGGTTGGCCAGGCTGGTCTTCGGGTCCCACTCGCGGATGTCGAATACGCCGGACTGCACATTGTTGGTGGCAGAGGCGTAGGAGTCGTTGCGAATGCGCTCCACGCCCAGCATCAGCTCATGGGTGCGGCCGAGCAGGTCGAATGGCCCGTTCAGCGTGGCGCTGAGGTTGTTCTGCAGGCTCTCACCGCCATCGCCTTCGGTGACCTGATAGTTCATCAGGTACGGGTTGTTGGTCGGGTTGGCGGTACCGCTGGCGCGGGTGAAGTAGGTCTGCTTGAAGCCGTCGTCGGCCAGTTTGAAGTGGGTGCGCTGGGCCATCAGCTTGAGCTTCCAGTCGTTGTCGAAGCGGTGCTCGAGCTCGGCGAACGTCTGCAGGTTGCTGCGGTTCCAGCGGTTCCAGTCGGCACCCAGGTAGGTGCTACGGCCGAATGGCAGGGGCGAGCCGTCGTAGTCGGCAGGCAAGTTGCCCCAGGCGCCAGTGGCGTCGAGCTTGGTCCACTCAAGGCCAGTGGTCAGGGTGGTGCTGTCGTTCAGGTCGAAGGCCAGCACGCCGTAGAGCACTTCCTTGCGTTCCTGGCGCGATTGCTGGAAGTGGTCCTTGTCATCGTGCACGGCAATCACCCGTCCACGCACGTTGCCGGTTTCAGTCAGCGGGCCGGAAATGTCCGCCACGTAGCGCTGGGCGTCCCACGAGCCCAGGGTCACGCTGCCTTCGCCCTGGTACTCATAGGTTGGGCGCTTGCGCACCAGGTTGACCGTACCCGACGGGTTGCCGGCGCCGCGGATCATGCCGGTGGCGCCGCGCAGGATCTCGGCGCGATCGATGATTGCCGAATCACTCTGGATGAACGATCCGCCACCGCTGCTTTGCACCACGGTGGCACCGTCATACTGGATGGCATCGATCGCATAGCCGCGCGAGTAGTACTGCACCCGCTCGCTGTCGGTCAGGTTCACGACAACCCCGGGCGTCTGCTCCAGCAGGTTGGTCAGGTTGGTGATGTTCTGATCGTCGATGCGCTGACGGGTGACCACAGTGACCGATTGCGGGGTGTGGCGAAGGCTTTGCGCGGTCTTGCCGATGGTCACTGCGCCGGTAGTGTATGAACCGCTGTTCTCGGTGGTTTCGCCCAGGCGGTCAGAAGAAATGCTGGTGGCCCCCAGCTCCAGCGCACCGTCCGCATCCATGGCCGGGATCAGCAGGAAGCTGCTGTCACCTTCCTGCTGCACCTGCACATCGCTGCCTTGCAGCAAGATCGACAATGCCCCGGCGCCATCATGGCGGCCCTGCACGCCACGGGTGGTCTTGCCTTGCAGGCTGGCGGCATCGAACGACAGGTTCAGCCCGCCTTGACGAGCCAACTGGTCCAACGCGGGGGCCAAAGGGCCGGCTGGAATGTTCAAGTCGATCTGCTGCTGGCCGGCCGGCGCCGCCAGTGCCGCCAGCGGAAGTGCCAAGCCAGCGCCAAGGCCAAGGCCGAATACGGCAGCGCGCACAGCCTGGCGCAGCCGCTCGTTGCGGGGGGAACTCGGGTGAATCATCGACCGCTCCTGAAGGTTTCGTAGACCACTTTTCGGGCTTTGTTCCTTCAGGCCGCACGAGAATGAGATTCCACCTCATTCTTTTTTGAAAACTTTCAGGCCGCGTCGATGCTGACCCAGTAACGCGTGCGGTAATCGATACGCACCGGCAGGCTGCGCGCGAGCAGCTGCAGGATTCGTTCACTGTCGTCCAGCTGGTAGGTGCCAGAGACTTTCAGTTCGGCCACTCCCGGCGCACAGTGCAGCAAACCCGGGCGGTAGCGCGCCAGTTCGGCGACAAACTCGCCGAGCGGCATCTGCTGCACGCTGAGCACACCATCGGTCCAGCCCCAAGGGTCGGCGTGCAGGTTGGCCGGTGAGTAGGCGCCGTTCGCCGACACTTGCAGCACTTCGCCGGCATGCACCTGGCGTGGCGAAGCGGAGTAGGGGAATAGCGTGACCTCGCCGCGGCGCACGGCCAGCAGCAGGCCTTGGTCGTTCTCGCGCAGCAGCAACTGGCCGTCGCGTGTGGCCAGCGGGCCAAGGCGGGTATTGATGCGGAACGGCCGATTGTCGCTGGCGTTGCTGTCCAGGCTGAACTCGCCACGCACCAGGGTCAGTTCGCGTTGGCCGGCGCTGTAGTGCAGGTCAATGGCACTGGCGGTATTGAGTTGGATGTGGCTGCCATCACTGCCCTGCACGCGGCGGCGTTCGCCCGTTGCCGTGCTGTTGTCAGCCATCAGCGCCGGCAGCCCGAGGGGCTCGCGGGCGGCCCAGCCGAGGCTGCCGCCGACGGCCAGCACGGCCAGCAGCTTGAGGTGGTCACGGCGGCTGATGCGCTGGCGCTGGCTGCCCTCCAAAGTACGCCGGCTCAGTGTGTTGGGCAGCCCGGCCAGCTCGTTGCTGAGGCCACTGACCCGCTGCCAGGCCAGGGCGTTCTGTGGGTGACTGGCCAACCATTGCTGGAATCGTTGCTCGGTAGCCGGGCTCGGGGTATCGAAGCGCAGTTTGACCAGCCACTCGATGGCCTGGTCGACCTGAGCTTGTGCGGGTGCGCGTTCAGAGTTCGGCATAGCGCAACCGGTAGCAGGCGCCCAAGGCCTTGGCCAGGTCACGCTCGACGGTAGCCCGCGAAACATCCAGGTGCAGTGCGATTTGCGGGATGCTCAGGCCATCGAGCTGCGCCAGCAGGAAGGCCTGGCGGGTACGCGGCTTGAGCTGGTGCAGGGCACGGTCGAGGCGTTCGAGGATATCGAGGATGACCAGTCGGTGCTCCTCGCTGGGCACTTCGCCCTCGGGCAGCAGCGCCAGGCTTTCCTGGTAGGCGCGCTCCAGCGCACGGCGACGGAACTGATCGATCATCAGTCCGCGGGCGATGCTGCTCAGGTACGCGCGCGGTTCTTTCAATGGCGACACCTGGCGTGCGCGCAGCAGGCGGACGAAGGTGTCCTGTGCCAGGTCGGCAGCGTTCTCCTGACAACCTACCCGGCTGCGCAGCCAGCCACGCAACCAGGCGTGATGGGACTGATAGAGCAGGGCGACCTCGGTCGGTTTGAGCGTGTCGTTGATCTGCATCGTATCGAAGGCCTGGTCCTTTGGGGGGGTGTGTTTTTGTGAATAGTTCTCAATTCTATGCGGGGATGCTGGCATTGAGCAATGGCATACCAAGAATTAGCCGCGCAAGATCCGGGGGGTGTGCGATGGGCAGCTGGGCTAAGCTGGGCCTGCTTTGAACCCACAGGAGCTACGGATGATCCTCGCCGACCTCTCGCCTGACGCTTACCGTGAAGCCACTGAATACCTGGCCGCGCTGGACCCGGACTGGGCGCGGCATATCGAGGTGACCGGGCCCTGCCTGCATCAGGCGACGCCAGGGCGCGAACCTTATGAAGCGTTGGTGCGGGCGATTGCCTATCAGCAGTTGCATGCGCGGGCGGCCGAGGCGATCCTCGGGCGGTTGCTGGCGCTGTTCCCTGGGCAGGTGTTTCCGGCGCCAGAACAACTGCTGGCGGTCAGCCCCGATGTGATGCGTGGCTGCGGCTTTTCGGCGAGCAAGCTGGCGACCATTCAGGGGATCGCCCAGGCAAGCCTGGAGGGCGTGGTACCGAGCCGGGATGAGGCTTTGGCCGTTGCCGATGAAGCCTTGATAGAGCGCCTGGTGCCCTTGCGTGGGGTGGGCCGTTGGACAGTGGAAATGCTGTTGATCTACAGCCTGGAGCGTTCGGATATCCTGCCCGTGGACGATTTTGGCGTGCGCGAGGGGTATCGCCG
Source organism: Pseudomonas sp. SMN11 (assembly GCF_052041945.1). Classification (NCBI taxonomy): domain Bacteria; kingdom Pseudomonadati; phylum Pseudomonadota; class Gammaproteobacteria; order Pseudomonadales; family Pseudomonadaceae; genus Pseudomonas; species Pseudomonas sp. SMN11. Next base: position 97,178 of record NZ_JBKGGW010000015.1, read on the forward strand.
GCTCAAGGGGCTGGACAAGGCACCGACACCCGCCCAGATGCGCTCGCTGGGCGGTGGCTGGAGCCCGTATCGGACAGTGGCTGCCTGGTACCTGTGGCGGGCCTGATTTTTTGCATTGGCTTTGCCGGCCTCTTCGCGGGTAAACCCGCTCCCACAGGGGGCGCAACATGCCCTAGCCCTGTGCAGTACCTGTGGGAGCGGGTTTACCCACGAAAGGGCCGGAACAGACGAAACAGATAGCCGAGGTAGACCGCGATGAATGCCTTCACTACTGACACCCAACGCTGGCAAGCCGTACAAGCCCGCGACCAGTCTGCCACAGGCCACTTCGTCTACGCCGTGCGCACCACTGGCGTGTACTGCCACCCCGGCTGCAAATCACGCATGGCCAAGCGCGAAAACGTCGAGTTCTTCAACGATGCCAGCAGCGCCGAAGTTGCCGGCTATCGTGCCTGCCGCCGCTGCATGGCAAAACCAGACGCCAACCGCCGCTCCGATCTGGTCGCCCGCGCCTGCCGTCTGCTGGAAAGCAGCGACACCCCGCCCAGCCTCGACCAGCTCGGCGCGCATCTGGCCGTCAGTCCTTTCCACCTGCACCGCCTGTTCAAGGCCGAAACCGGGCTCACGCCCAAGGCCTACGCCAGCGCCTTCCGTGCCCGACGCCTGCGCGAGCGGCTGGGCGACGGGCACAGCTCGGTGACCGATGCCATCTACGACGCCGGCTACAACTCCAACAGCCGATTCTATGAAAGCGCCGACCAGCGGCTGGGCATGCGCCCCCGTGAGTTTCGCTCAGGCGGCGCCGGGGCGCGCATCCACTTCGCCATTGGCCAATGTTTCCTGGGGGCGATTCTGGTGGCCCAGAGTGACAAGGGGATCTGCGCGATTCTCTTGGGCGATGATCCTGAAGTGTTGCTCGAACAGTTGCAGGACCAGTTCCCCAAAGCCCACCTGATCGGAGGCGATGCCGGCTACGAGCGGCTGGTCGCCGAAGTTGTAGGCTTTATCGAGGCGCCGGCACTGGGCCTTGACCTGCCACTGGATGTCCAGGGCACCGCCTTCCAGGAACGGGTCTGGCAGGCCTTGCGCGAAGTACCGGTGGGCAGCCGGGTCAGCTATACCGACATCGCCGAGTGCATCGGTGCACCCAAGGCCGTGCGTGCCGTGGCCATGGCCTGCGCCGCCAACCACATTGCCGTGGCCATCCCTTGCCATCGGGTGGTGCGCCGCGACGGCGACATCAGCGGCTATCGATGGGGGGTTGAGCGCAAGCGGCAACTGTTGGCGCGAGAAACGGCACTCTCCTGATCACCGGAAGCCGCGTAGAATGCCCCGCCAAATCGATGTGTAAAGAGGAACATTCGATGAGGCGTGTCAGCCTTGCCCGATTCTACCTGGGGGTGATGACCCTGATGCTGGCCCTGGCCGCGCCGGCCTGGTCGGCCCCGGCCACGCCGGTGTCCAGCCTGGCCGCCGCGGAAATGCCGGTGCTCGATGAAAATGCCAGCTACGAGCAACTGAGCGAGCGGCTCGACCAGATCCGCCAGGGCGTGACCAGCAATGCCAACGACGACCTGCTGTCGCAGCTGCGCATGGCCGCGGTGCAGGTACAACGCCAGGCTGATGCCTTGAGCGCCTTGCGTACCGCCGATGTGGAAAAGCTCGACGACAAACTCAAGGTGCTCGGCCCGGTGCAACCGGACGAAGCCGAAAGCCTGACCCGTCAACGCAAGCAACTCGATGCCGAGAAAAAGGCTCTGGTCGCGCAGCAGGAGCAAGCCGCCAAGCTGACCCAGTCGGCGCGTGACCTGTCGACGCAGATCGTCAACCTGCGCCGCAGCCAGTTCAACTCGCAGATACTCAGCCGCGCCGCCTCACCGCTGAGCCCGGCGTTCTGGTCGAGCCTGATTCGCCCGACCGAGGACGACGTGGCGCGCTTGCGCGACCTGCGTGGCGAGGCCAGCGATGCCCTGAGCAGCGCATTCAGCGCAGATAGTCGCTGGTTCTTCATCGGTAGCGTAGTGGCCGCGTTCCTGGTGTGGATCTGGCTGCGGCGGGTGATCGAGCGCCTGCTGGCCAGCATCATGGTGCATCGTTTGCCAGAGGGGCGCCTGCGTCGCAGTGCCCTGGCATTGAGCGTGAGCCTGGCCACCCTTGGCACCATCTCCGGCTCGGTGTCGCTGCTGCGCTGGGGGCTGGAAAACAGCGCCGAACTGGGTTCGGACATCGCCAGCCTGACTAATCACTTCCTCACCCTGGTGGTGTTCAGCGCCTTCATCACCGGCCTGGGCCGTGCCATGCTGATGCTGCAACGGCCGTCCTGGCGGCTACCGCCGATCCATGACGAAGTGGCCAATGCGTTGGGTTGGTTCCCCAAGCTGCTGGCGCTGGCGTTGATGGTCATGCTGACCATGGAACGCATCAACAGCGTGATTGGCACCAGCCTGGCGCTGACCGTGGCCACCAACGGCCTGACGGCGCTGGTGGTGGCGGCGATCTTCGCAATGGCGCTGGTGCGATACCGCCGCACACTACGCAAGCACAAACTGGATCGCCCGACCGGGTTGGCCGGCCTCATTCCGTTCGTGATCGTAGTGTGGGTCGGGCTGATCATTCTGGCGCTGCTGGCTGGTTACCTGACCCTGGCCTACTTCCTCACTGCCAAACTGCTGTGGATAAGCGTGGTAGCGGTGTGCGCGTATCTGCTGACCACGTTCCTGGCCGACCTCTGCGAGACTCTGCTGTCACCGCGTCAGTCGGGCGGCCTGGCGCTGGCCTCGACCTTGGGCTTGGCGCCACGCCACCAGGCCCAGGCCAGCACTATCCTGGTGGGTATCAGCCGCACGGTGCTGCTGTTCCTGGCGGTGATGCTGGCACTGATGCCGTCCGGTACCAGCCCCGGCGAGCTGCTGCTCAGCCTGGGCGACTGGGATGGCACTGGCGGCAAGTTGCTGGGTAACCTCAACATCGTGCCGCAGGACATCCTGCTGGCGGTGGCGATGCTATTCGGCGGCATGTTCGGCATTCGCGTGGTGAAGCGCTGGCTGAGCGAGCGGCTGCTGCCGGAAACCGACATGGACGCCGGCATGCGGGCGTCGCTGGTGACCCTGGTCGGTTACCTCGGCTTCCTGTTCCTGGCCATGCTGGTGATGTCGACCCTGCGCATCAACCTCACCAGCCTGACCTGGGTGGTCAGTGCGCTGTCGGTCGGTATCGGTTTCGGCTTGCAGCAGATCGTGCAGAATTTCATCTCCGGCCTGATCCTGCTAACTGAGCGCCCGGTCAAGGTGGGCGACTGGGTGAGCCTGGCGGGGGTCGAAGGGGACATTCGCCGGATCAACGTGCGCGCCACCGAGATCCAGATGTCCGACCGCTCCACGGTGATCGTGCCCAACTCGCAGTTCATCTCGCAGAACGTGCGCAACGTGACCATGGGCAATGCCTTGGGCGTGGTGGGTATCACCCTGACCTTGCCGCTGGAGACCGATGCCAACCACGTGCGCGAGCTGTTGCTGGCGGCTTATCACGAGCATGAGGCGATTCTCGATGCGCCAGCCTGTTCGGTGAGCTTCAAGGACTTGACCTCGGCGGGCATGGTCATAGGTGTGAGTGGATACGTGGCGGGGCCACGGCAGGTGTCGAGCACCCGCAGCGACTTGCTCTTCACCATTCTCGGGCGCTTACGCGATGAAGGCATTGCCCTGTCCTCGCCGCAGAGCATGGTGCTGGTACAGGAAAGTTCGCGTCCGGCCGACGAATCGGTGTGATTTCGGGGCCGCTGCGCGGCCCTGTCGCGACACAAGGCCGCTCCTACAGGAGATCGCGTTCCTCTGTAGGAGCGGCCTTGTGTCGCGAAAGGGGCGCACAGCGCCCCCGAATTCAATGCTGCTTGGCCTGCCTGATCCGCAGCAAAATCACCAACAGCACCAACAACACCGGCGGCGCCATGCCCAACAGCGCATCCCGCGCCGTCAGCCCAAGCCCCAGCACATTCAGCCCGCCGTACAGCAGCTTGAACAGGTTCAGCAGGTAGTAGGTGATGGCGATGATCGACAGCCCTTCCACCGCCCGCTGGATCTTCACCTGGGCATCGGCGCGGGCATTGAGGCTACGCAGGATCCCCGCATTCTGCTCTTCCATCTCGACCTGCACCCGCGCCTGCAGCAAGTCACCCAGGTTGGCGACGTTCTTCGCCAGTTGCTCCAGGCGCTGTTCGGTAGCCGCGCAGTAACGCACGGTCGGCTTGAAGCGGCGCTCGATGAAGATGCCCAGGCGTTGGCAATCTCCGACATGGCTCTCACGCAACTCACCCAGGCGTTCGAACACCAGCTGCGCATAGGCCTGGGTGGCACCGAAGCGATGGCGGGTCTTCACCGTGCGGCTGACCACCTGGCGCGACAGGTGGGCGATGGCCTCGAGCAGGGCCTTGGAATCGTGGCCATCACCGCCGGCACTGCGCTCCGACAGTTGCACCAAGGTCTTGTCGAAGGCATCAAGTTCCTGGCTCAGGGCCTTGGCCGTGGTTAGGGTCAGCGAGGCCATCATGCGGTAGGTCTCGATCTCCAGCAGGCGGCGGATCATCCGGCCCTGGCGGTAGGCGTTGAGGCGGCGGTTGATGAACAGGAAGCGGTTGGTGCCGTCCGTGGTCAGGCGGAAGTCGCTCCACACCACTGCATCGCCACCGCCGACGCAGGAACCGCATGGGTCCTTGAAACCGTAGTGGGGCAGGTTGAGGTCCTGCTCGTCACGTACCAGCACCTGCACGGCATTGATCACCTGCGCCGCCTGCGGCGCGATGGCTTCGGCCAGCACCGGTGGTAGCGGTAGCCATTCGGTGTCGGCGGCAGAGCAAGGCACCACCAGGGTCAGGGTGAAGAACTCGGTGTGCCGCTCCCATTTGAACGGGTGGCCATTCAGGCGGGTGATGCCTTGGGCGGCATCGGCGTCGATCGCTTCCGGGCAGCAGCGTTGCAGCAGTGCAGCGCAAGCCGCATCGCCGCCCAGGACGGCCAGGTGAAAGACATGCGCCGGGCCATCGAAGTACAGCGACGGGCGGGCGTGCAACTCGTTGTGCAAGGCGGTGCGTTGAGGGTGCATGGTGGTCCGGCCTGGTGTTGTGATTGTGGGGGTACCAGGGAGTGGGACTTTGCGGGGGGAGGGGAAAGTCACGTGGGGGAGATTTGTATTGGATGTGCCGGCCTCTTCTCGACGGCTCGGCACCAGCGCTTCGGCCTTGCAGTCCTCAGCAGCCCCGAATCAGAAGCACAACCTGAGCATGTCGGCCAACTCCCGGTCGTTGGCGTCACGCGATCGGCTGCAAGCCTTCAGCGCTTGCTCCAGGCAACGTACCAGGCACCGTGCGGCCGGGTCCAGGGCTTGGTCGCGCAGATGTATCACGCTGATGTCGCCTTCCTCCAGCGGCTCGTTCAATACCAGCGCCTTGGCATTGCTACGCAGCGGTTCGCACAACAGCATCGGCTCGGGCGAATAACCGAGCAGGCCTGCGTCGACGATCAGGCTGCTGAGCATGGCGCTGGACTGGGCGCAAACGATGCGACCCGGCTCGATGCTCAAACCGTGGCGCCCGAACAACTGGTGCATCAGCGCGTGCTGCCCGGCCTGGGTAAAGTTCATGACCCAGTCCTGCTCCAGCAACTGACCCAGCGAGTGGGCTGCTTGCAGCGGATGGTCTGTGCGCGCCAGCACTCGCATGTGGTAATGCGCCAGCACTTGATGGCTGAACTCCTGCCCAGGTAGCCCGCTCGCGGGCCCCAGGGCGAACTGCATCTGGCCGGTGCGTAACAGCGCAAGGCTTACCGCCTGCAGCCCTTCATACAGCTCCAGCTGAACCATCGGCATTTCCTCGCGAAACGCCTGTAGCGCAGTGCCGAGCAAGGTCTGGCCGAACCAGGGCGTGACCCCCACACACAGGTGGGTCGGCGGCTCGCCGCGCAGGCTCGCCAGGTCACGCTGGGCCTTCTCCAGCTGGCTGGCGATCTGCCGGGCGTGGGGCAGCAGGGCCAATCCTGCCGAGGTCAGGCGCGCGCCGCCGGCATGGCGGGCCAGCAAGGGCAGCCGCTGCTCCTCTTCCAGCTCGCGCAAGGCACGGGTGATGGCGGCCTGGGACAGGTCCAGGGCGCGGGCGGCCGAACGGATACCGCCGTGGTCGGCCACCGCGATCAGAGCCTGTAGCTGGTGCAGCTTCACGATGCGTCTCCTGCCTGAACACCAAGGGTCGTCATGACAACATTTTTGCGGCTTATGCCCCGCCGCCGCTGGCGCTAGGTTAGAGCACGAGGCCAAGGCCGCCAACGGGCCGTGCAGTGTCGCCTCGCAGACCAGGAAACAACAACATGCCTACACCCTGCATTCCCCCCGGTATCATCGCCATCACTCCGGCCATGATCGATCTGCGCCGGGCCATCCATCGCCAGCCCGAGCTGGGCTTCGAAGAATTCGCCACCCGCGCCCAAGTGGTGAGCCACCTGCGCCAATGGGGATATGAAGTCCACCAAGGCCTGGCCGAAACCGCCGTGGTCGGTACCTTGCACAATGGCGAAGGCCCCACACTGGGCCTGCGCGCCGAACTCGATGCCTTGCCCATCGACGAACAGAGCGGAAAACCCTGGGCCAGCACGGTGCGGGGCAAGATGCACGCCTGCGGCCATGACGGGCACACCGCGATGCTTCTGGCCGCAGCCTGCGAACTGGCGCGCGAACGTCACTGGCGCGGCACCCTGCACCTGTTCTTTCAGCCCGCCGAGGAAGGCCATGGTGGTTCCGGGGCCAAGCGCATGCTCGATGAAGGGGTGTTCGAATACTTCCCCTGCGACGCCGTCTATGCCCTGCACAATTCACCCGGCATGCCACTCGGCCAGTTCGGCGTGCTCGCCGGGCCGCGCATGGCGTCCACTGACAGCGTGACCATCGTCATCCACGGCAACGGCGGTCACGGCGCCATGCCGGACCGCGCGATCGACCCGGTGGTGGTCGGTGCTTCGCTGGTACTGGCGTTGCAGACCATCGTCTCGCGCAACGTGCCGCCCAGCGAAACCGCGATCATCACCGTGGGTGCCTTCCTGGCCGGCGATGCTGCCAATGTCATCCCCGGGCAGGCCGAACTGCGCCTGAGCGTGCGCACTCTCGACCCCTCCGTGCGCCGCCTGCTGCGCCAGCGCATCCAGGCCCTGGCCGAGTACCACGCGCAAAGCTACGGCGCCACCGCCGAAGTGAGCTTCGGTGAAGGCTACCCGGTGCTGGTCAACGATCCGCAGGCCAGTCAGCTGGCCGAACAGGTGATACAGGACTGGCTCGGTGATGAAGGCCTGGCGCAGGGCCAGAAACCCATTTGCGCCAGCGACGATTTCGCCTTCTGGCTGGAGCGGGTGCCCGGTTGCTACCTGCTGATTGGCAATGGCGAAGGCAGTGGCAGCTGTGAGGTCCACAACCCCGGTTACGACTTCAACGACCTGGCACTGCCCTTGGGCGCAACCTTCTGGGTGCGACTGGCGCGGCGCTTCCTGGCCTGACGGCCACCGCAAGAGAGCAACGACGATGACAACAAAAACAACAGAATTCGCCACCGACACCCGCAGTGCCCCACCCAGCAATCGCCGAGCGATTGCCGCGATCTGCGTGGGCAATGCCCTGGAGTTCTACGATTTTCTGGTCTACAGCCTGCTGGCCACGCTCATGGCCAAGCTGTTCTTTCCCTTCAGCGACCACCCGCTGATCCCCCTGATGCTATCGCTGGCGGTATTCGGTACTGGCTTCGTCATGCGCCCGCTCGGCGGTCTGGTGATCGGCCTGTACGCCGACCGCGTCGGACGCAAGGCGGCCATGCGCCTGACCCTGTGGCTGATGGCGATGGGATCGCTGATGTTCACCGTGGCCCCCACCTATGCTCAGGCCGGCCTGCTCGGGCCGGCGGTGGTGATTGTCGCCAGGCTGTTGCAGGGTTTCGCGGTCGGCGGGCAGATCGGCACCTCGACCACCATGCTGATGGAGTACGCCGACAAGGATTCGCGCGGCTACTACTGCAGCTGGCAGACCTTTAGCCAGAGCCTGGGCATTTGCATCGGGGCATTGATGGTCACCTTGCTGAGCAACCTCCTCAGCCCAACGGCCATGGACAGCTGGGGCTGGCGCCTGATCTTCGCCATGGGCATCCTGGCCATCCCGGTGAGCGAGTACATTCGCCATCGCCTTGAAGAAACCCATGCCCATCGCCAGACCCGCAGCCATGCACCGGCCTCGCAGGGAAAGCAGCTGGCCTTGCTGCTGCAACACCCCCGGCAGATGCTGGCGGGCGTGCTGTTGGTGATCGGCGCGACCGTGCCGATCTATACCATCCAGTTCTACCTCGCCAACCATGCCATTGGAGTGCTGGGCATGCCCCTGGCCAGCGGGACCTGGGCTGCGATCATCGCCTGCCTGCCGCCGCTGTTGCTGTCGGCCCACGCCGGCCGCCTGAGCGACCGCATCGGTCGGCGCAAGGCGATCTTCTGGCCGCTGCCGATCCTGCTGCTGACGATCTACCCGGCCTTCCTGTTGCTCAACCAATACCCGACCCTGCCAGTGTTGCTGGCCGTGGTATTCCTTTTGAGCGTTCCGCTGACCTACACCATCGTGCCCAACCTGGCGATTTTGCCGGAGCTGTTCCCCACGCGCATTCGCGCCAGTGGCATGTCCCTGGCCTACTGCGTCGGCGTGGCCTTGTTCGGCGGCTTCGCCCAGCTGTTTGCCGCCGGTCTGGTGAGCCTGACCGGTAACACCAATGCCCCCGCGTTCTACATCATCGCGGCGATCTTGCTGTCGTTGGTAGGCCTGAAGTTGGCGCCGGAAACCGCGGGCAAAGACTTCGACTGATACCTGGGTCTCAGGGACGAGCCCCTTCCCTTCTGGAGAAAGAGCCCCTTGGTTATCACCCCAGGCAACGGGTCACATGCTTCACCGACTGGTAGGCCGACAACCCCCAAGGCCCCAGCTCACGGCCAATCCCGCTGCCCTTGGTGCCGCCCCACGAAGTCTCGACAAACACCGCCTGCACCGAGTTGATCCACACATGCCCAACCTCCAGTGCATCGGCCACGCGCTCGGCACGTTCCAGATCGGCGGAGCAGACCGTGGCAACCAGCCCGAAGCGGCTGTCGTTGGCCTCGGCAATGGCCTGTTCTTCCGTGGCGAAGCGACGTGCGCACAGCACCGGGCCAAAGATTTCTTCAGTCCACAGGCGGCTTTCCTTTGGTACATCGGCATACAGCGTCGGGCTCACGAACCAGCCCTCACGGTCCAGTGCCTGCCCGCCGGCCAGGCATTGCAGGCCTTCTTCACGTGCTGTTGCGAAGTAGCTGGCAACCTTCAGCCACTGCGCCTGGCTGGTCAGCGGGCCCATGTCGACCTCTTCGGTCAGCGGATTGCCGACCCGCAGCTTTTCCAGCGCAGCTTGCAGGCGCGGCAGCAGCGCATCGGCAATGCCGTCCTGCACCAGCAGGCGCGAAGTGGCCGAGCACATCTGCCCGGCGTTCCAGGTGATGCCGGCAACGATCCATTCCACCGCCTGATCAGGGTCGCAGTCGTCGAACACCACGATCGCCGACTTGCCACCCAGCTCCAGGGTCACCGGCCGGCACTGCGCCGGAGCGCTGCGCATGACCTGGCTGCCGACGCTGTTGCTGCCGGTGAACGACAGTTTGTCGAGGCCGTTGTGGCTGCTCAGCGCGGCGCCTGTTTCGGCTTTGCCGTTGAGGATGTTCAGCACACCGGCCGGCAGGCCCAAGGCGTCGGCGATCTGGGCGTAGGTCTGCTCGATCAGCGGGGTCACTTCCGACGGCTTGAGCACCACGGTGCAACCGGCCGCCAGGGCCGGGGCGAGCTTCCAGGCGCTGGTCACCAGCGGGAAGTTCCACGGCACGATCAGGCCGACCACGCCCACCGGTTCCAGACGGGTGCGAGCGGTGAAGCCCGCTACGGCCAACGGCACGTCACGGTTCTTCGAAGGCAGTTGTTCGGCCAGCTCGGCGTAGTAGGCGAAGGTAGCAACCGCATCGTCCAGGTCGATTTCGGCCTCGTGGCGCGGCTTGCCGTTGTTGCGCATCTGCAACGTGATCAGTTCTTCGCGGCGCTGGCCGAGTTGTTCGGCAAAGCCGCGCAGGAAGGCCGCGCGCGTGCTGGCGCTGACCTTTTTCCAGGTAGGCAGGGCGTCACGGGCGGCGGCCACGGCCTGGTCGACCTGGGCCACGCTGGCGGCCCTCAGTTCGGCGAAGGGCAGGCCCAGCGCAGGCTCGCTGACGCTGATGCAGTCGCTGCCCTGGCCATCGACCCAGCGGCCGGCGATATAGTGGGAAGTGGTCATGGTCGGTATCCAGTCAGGCCATTTCGGCGGTGGTCACCGGCGTGCGCGGGGCGCTTTTGCAGCGCACCCAGCGCGGGCCATTCGGGCCATACACGCCAGCAGGTTCAGGGAACAGGTTGAGCAGCAGCAGGTACAGCACGCCGGCCAGGCCCAGGGTTACCGGCAGGCTCAGGTCGATGCCACCGGCGAGGTCGCCCAGCGGGCCGACGAACTGCCCTGGCAGGTTGACGAAGCACAGGCCGACCATCGCGCTGGGGATCCACGCGCCCATGCCGCGCCAGTTCCAGCCGTGCAGGAACCAGTAGTGGCCGCCACGCTGGCCGCGGGTGAACACCTGCAGGTCGTCGGCGTGGTAGAAGCCGCGGCGGGTGATCAGGCCGAGGATCATGATCACCATCCATGGACTGGTGCAGGTGATGATCAGCACGGCGAAGGTCGACACGCTCTGCACAAGGTTGAAGGTGAAGCGGCCGATGAAGATGAAACCGATCGCCAGCACACCGATCAGCAGGGTGGCGCCAGCGCGGCTGAGTAACCGCGGGAACACGCTGGACATGTCCAGGCCGGTGCCATACAGCGCGGTGGTGCCGGTGGACATGCCGCCGATCACTGCAATCAGGCAGACCGGCAGGAAGAACCAGCTCGGCGCTACGGCCAGCAGGCCGCCGACGTAGTTGTTGGCGGCGATGTAGTCAGGCGCCTGGGTGGCCACCAGGGTGGCGGTGCACAGGCCGAACAGGAACGGGATCAGCGTGGCGACCTGGGCGGCGATCACGGCCAGCATGATGCGCGACTTCGGCGTTTGCCGCGGGATGTAGCGCGACCAGTCACCGAGGAAGGCGCCGAACGACACCGGGTTGCTCATGGCCAGGATCGCCGCGCCGACGAAGGCTGCCCAGAAGCCCGGCTGGCTGAGGTTGACGCTACCGGCAAAGCCGGCGTCGAACGGTCCGGCAAAGGCGAAGATACCCAGCAGGAACAGCAGGCTCGAAGCCCACACGGCGATCTTGTTGACCCACAGCATGAAGCGGAAGCCGAAGATGCACACCACCAGCACCAGCACCGCGAACAGGCCGTAGGCCAGGCCGAGGGTCAGGTCGGTTTCCGGCAGCCCGGCCAGGCGCTTGGCGCCGCCGACCAGGGCATCCCCCGAGCTCCACACCGACAGCGAGAAAAACGCCACGGCGGTGAGCAGCGACAGGAACGAGCCGACGATACGCCCGTGCACGCCAAAGTGCGCGCCCGACGACACGGCGTTGTTGGTGCCGTTGAGGGCACCGAACAGGCCCATCGGCGCCAGGATCAGCGCGCCCACGCCGACGCCGAGGAGGATCGCCCAGACCCCGGCCTGGAACGACAGCCCGAACAGCACCGGGAAGCTGCCCAGCACGGCAGTGGCGAAGGTGTTGGCACCGCCGAAGATCAGGCGGAACAGGTCCAGCGGGGAGGCGTCGCGTTGATCGTCGGGGATCTGTTCGACGCCATTGGTCTCGATACCGGTCGAGTGGCTCATGGTGATGCTCCAGCGCGGTTGTTGTAGGCCCGTCGCGGTGCGCGGGCCTTCTTGTGGGTGCGATGGCAGTGCGGCAAGGCCGCGTAAATTCGGATCAGGCTGCGGTGACGACCGACAGGTGCTCGTGGCACGCCAGCCATTGTTCGCCATGGCGGCGGAAGACGATGGTCTCGCGCTCGGCCAGTTGGTGCTCCTCACCGGCAATGCGGATGTGCGTGGCAACGTCGTGCATGAAGATCGCCACGTCGCCCTGCAGGCTCACCTGCACGTTGCTCGATTCACAGCCAAGCACGGCAAAACCCTCGGCCTGCCATTGGGCCCAGAGGTCTTCATAGTCACGGCGCGACAGCAGCGGTTGCGGCAAGGTGTGGAAGAGGAAGGTGGCGTCTTCGCTGAAGCAGGCGAAGTAGCGGGCGGTGTCGTTGCTGGCAAAGGCTTTGATGAGGTCGGCAGCAGCTTGCCGTACCTGGAGTGTCTGGTCCACGGGAGTGGCCTCACGGTTATTGTGATTGTGGTGAAGCGATTCTGGTGGGGGCAGGCGAGTGGAAAAATCGCGGAGGAGAAATAATTAGTTCAGAAATCTGTGAAGTGAGTGCCATGGCACAAGGCAGGCAACCATGGCCTGTCAGGTTTGGCACGTTGCAACAAATGTAGGAGCGGATTTATCCGCGATGCGCCGCGCGGGCGGCGCTCGATCTCCCAGGCGCAACAAGGCCCAAGGCGAACCCATCTGTCAGCAGGCGTTCTTCGAAACCTTGCGCGAAGGCTCGCGCTCGACGCGCATCGAGCATGTCGACTCGACCCTGCTGGCTGTGGTCAACGACGTGGTGTTCAACTTCGGCCTGGTGTCGTCGGATGTCTCTACCCTGTGGGCCTGCGCCAGCAGCCAGCTGCTGGTGAGTGCCAGGCTGCAGCCGTTGCATTCGGTGGACAAGCTGCGCTCATCGGTGAAGCAGGGTGAGCACTTCCATTCACCGCATGAACGTCGGGGGCGTGCCGCTCTCGGACGACCCGAACGGCTTCTGGCTGCTGGTGGCACTGGTGGCGACCTTTACCTTCCTGGAGGGGCGCTGGGCGTTTCGCAAGCGGCAAGAGTACTGACTTCTCAATCCCGACGCGGTCCTCTGGCCGCGCACGGCCCATGAATGGGGTTGCAAGCAATCTCTCGACGCTACGGGCAATGAGAGGAGGGCTTCCACGTATTCGTCGTCACTGACGCCTTTGGCTCCCCGGACTACCGCAACTGGATGATCAGCTACAGCGAACTGGCCAGGAAACCTGAAATTGAGGAGTAGTTAGTGCCATTTTGCTATATGAGTGCTGGCGAAAACTATCATTTTTGATAGTTTTTAATTTGTCTCGCCTTCACGGATAGTAGCTGATAGCTGAGCTCTGCAGGGGGAGGTATTATGGCTCTTGGTATATCAAGTACTTTTTCCTATGGTCCATATGGATATGTTTTTTCTACGTCTGATGGAATGCCAATTTTAGGGTTCAATGGTCAGCCTTGGATCTACGAAGGTGCTTGCACATTGGGGAATGGTTATCGAGTCTACGATTTCAGGCTGATGCGGTTTGTCAGGCCAGATGAGCATAGCCCTTTTGGAAGAGGTGGAGTGAATTGTTACGCCTATTGCGGTGGAGATCCTGTAAATCATGTCGATCCTGATAGGCGATTTCCAACTTCGGCCCGTACTTTTAATTTTTTCAGAGGTGTGTCTACTTTTGTTAGACCTTTTTTCGCAAGTGCGAGGCCATCGAATCAGTCCAGGCCTGGAAAGTTCAACGTTTTATTAAAATTGGTAGACGCTCAGAGTGAGTATTATACGATGGGTAGCTATATGGCTTTTCCTTATGAAGTAGCCCCGCCAAGTTATAGGCGTTCCGTGGGGAAATTTGGTATTGTGAGTGTCCCCGCTCCTGATTACTCTACGGTGCCTCGTGAAGGTCAGAAAACCATGGCTATAAACTTGGGAGGGCGAAGGAATGAGTTTAATTCATCTGGTGCTGATGTTTCTTTTGAGTATGTCCGTTCGGCGAAGCGTAGAAAGTTGGAGCGTATATTTTCAGATTATGCCTTCTATGCAAGTGCTACACCTATGCAGCTTGATCGTGCAAGTAAGATAAGTGAAGGTTTTAAACTTGATGACGTTGCAACGGCTATCCGTCGCGTGAATAATATTTAGGGTCGATGTGTTTAGGTGTACGGTCCCGGAATGAGGAGCTGACATTTTTTATCGTAAATGATCCATAAATTCCAACTACCGCAGGATGGGGCCGCGGTAGGAGTAGGACATCCACCTGCTCCCACCTGCTCCCACAGGCTCACCGTAGACTCGTAGCCTTGCGCTGTACCTGTGAGAGCTGGCTTGCCGGCGATGAGGCCAGTAGAGCAAACAACAAGCTAACTGACTGACGGTCTGTCTCTGTCCATATCCTTGCCTACGCTGATAGTCCCAACCCGTCAGAGCAAGGAGTTGCGCCATGGCTTTCCAATACAAGCGTCTGGACAAGAATAACGCCGCCGTCCTGCTGGTCGATCACCAGACCGGCCTGCTTTCACTGGTCCGCGATATCAACCCCGACCGCTTCAAGAACAACGTGCTGGCGCTTTCTGACCTGGCCAAGTACTTCAAACTGCCGACCATCCTCACCACCAGCTTCGAAACCGGCCCCAACGGCCCGTTGGTGCCCGAACTCAAGGCGCAGTTCCCCGACGCCCCCTATATCGCCCGCCCCGGCAACATCAATGCCTGGGACAACGAAGACTTCGTCAAGGCGGTGAAAGCCACCGGCAAGAAGCAGCTGCTGATCGCCGGGGTGGTCACCGAAGTCTGCGTGGCCTTCCCGGCCTTGTCGGCACTGGAGGAGGGCTTTGAGGTGTTCGTGGTCACCGACGCCTCTGGCACGTTCAACGAGCTGACCCGTGATTCGGCCTGGCGGCGCATGGAGGCAGCCGGTGCCCAGCTGATGACCTGGTTCGGTGTGGCCTGCGAGCTGCACCGGGATTGGCGCAACGATATCGAAGGCCTCGGCACCCTGTTCTCCAACCATATCCCGGACTATCGCAACCTGATGACCAGCTACAACAAGCTGGCGAAGTAAGGGCTGCCAGGGCGCGGTAATTTGCCTTAACAAGCGAAACGGCAAATTGTCATGGATCGACCATACTGACTCTTCATTCGCCCTCGGGAGAGCGCCATGGCCAAGCCGTCCAGGAAGAAAGATGCGAAAGAACAGGCAGAGAAACTGGGCGGCAAAGCCTACGAGCAAGAGCTCAAGAAACTGCACGTGGAGCTCGTGAAACTTCAGGAATGGGTGGTGGCCAAGGGCCTTAAGGTATGTGTCGTTTTCGAGGGCCGTGATGGTGCCGGCAAGGGTGGCACCATCAAGGCCATCACCGAGCGGGTCAGCCCGCGGGTGTTCCGCGTAGTGGCGTTGCCGGCACCCACCGAGCGGGAAAAGACCCAGATGTACGTGCAACGCTACTTGGGCCATCTGCCTGCTGCCGGCGAAGTGGTGATCTTCGACCGCAGTTGGTACAACCGCGCCGGCGTCGAACGGGTGATGGGGTTCTGCAGTGAAGAGCAGAGCGCCAAGTTCCTCTCCGTGGTGCCGCTGTTCGAGAAGATGATGGTCGAGTCGGGGATCATCCTCATCAAGTACTGGCTCGAAGTCAGCGCAGAGGAGCAGACCCGCCGCCTGCAGGACCGCATCAGCGACGGGCGCAAGTTGTGGAAGCTGTCACCCATGGACCTTAAGTCGTACACCCGCTGGGACGACTACACCCGGGCCCGTGACGACATGTTCGCGGCCTCGGATTCGTCCTGGGCGCCGTGGTTCATGGCGCACTCCAACGACAAGAAGCGCGCCCGGCTGAACATCATCAGCCACATGCTGACGCGCATCCCCTACAAGGACATCACTCGCGATGAGGTGGTGAAGCTGCCCAAGCGCGGCAAGATCGGCAAATACAAGGCCGTGCCTTATCCCTTCAAAGTGGTCGAAGAGCGTTTCTGATCCCTCCCGTCAGTGCGTAGCAAGGGTGCGAACTTATGCCTCATGACGGCAGCCTGCTGCAGGCAACGGTAGTGTTCCTGCTGGCCGTAGTGCTTCTGGTACCGCTGGCGCAGCGTTTGAAAATGGGTGCCGTGCCCGGCTACCTGCTGGCCGGCATCCTGATCGGGCCGTCGGTGCTGGGCCTGCTAGGTAACCCCGACAACGTCGCTCGCCTTTCGGAAATGGGCGTGGTGATGCTGTTGTTCGTCATTGGTCTGGAGCTGTCGCCACGGCGGCTGTGGACCATGCGCAGGGCGTTGTTTGGCATCGGCTCGTTGCAGGTGGGGTTGACGGGGGTGGTGCTCGGCCTGCTGGCGTACTTCCTGTTTGGCCAATCGAAGGCAGCGGCGATCGTGCTTGGCCTGGGGCTGGCGCTGTCGTCGACGGCGTTCAGCCTGCAAGTGCTGGCCGAACGCAAGGACCTGGGCAAGCCACACGGTCGACTGGCCGTGGCCATCCTGCTATTCCAGGACATCGCCGCGATTCCCTTGATTGCCGTGGTGCCGCTGCTCAGTGGCGACGTCAGTAGCGCCGACGAAGGCAACTGGCCGCTGCTGGCGGTGGCGGTGGGCATTGGTGTGGTGATCATTTTTGGCCGCTATCTGTTGACCCCGGTATTCAAATGGACGGTCGGTTCGGGTTTGCCCGAATTGTCCACGGCGACTGCCTTGCTGGTGGTGCTGGGCACTGCCTGGGTGATGGAGCATGTCGGGGTATCCATGGCCTTGGGCGCCTTCCTTGCCGGTGTGTTGATGGCCGACTCGCCTTTTCGGCATGAGCTGGAAACCCAGATCGAACCGCTCAAGGGTCTGCTCCTCGGGCTGTTCTTCGTCGGCGTCGGCATGAGTGCCGACTTGCAGCTGCTGTTCGGCATGCCCTTGCTCGTGCTGGGTCTGACGCTGCTGCTGGTGGTTATCAAGATGCCGCTGCTGTTGTTGCTCGGGCGCAGGGCGGGCGGTCTCAGTCAGGCGCAGGCGCTGTGCATGGCGATCGTGTTGGCGTCCGGGGGGGAATTCGCTTTCGTGGTGTTCAAGCTGGCGCTGGAGCACCAGGTGTTGACGCAACAGGTTCATGACTTGCTGGTGCTCGCCATCACGCTGTCGATGGCGGTGGTGCCCCTGGTGATGATGGCCCTGGCGCGGCAGTTGCGTGACAACGCCCGCCCGGTAGCCGAAACGGGCCACTGATTAGCGCCTTGCCGGCGCGCCTGACGTTCGGAGGTGAAACATGCAGCCGAGTTTGAAGCTGGACAGCGCTCTGTCGCGGGGCCTACTCGACGTGCTGATCAAGGCGGGCCTGGTGGCCACCCTGGTGATGTTCTCCTTCCAGGTTTTCCAGCCGTTCCTTGAGCTGATGCTGTGGTCGGTGATTCTGGCGGTGACGCTGTATCCGTTGTACTTGCGGATCAGGCGCGGCACCGGCATCAAGGATGGCTACGTGGCAGCTCTGGTGGTGCTGCTGGTGCTGATCGTGCTGCTGGTCCCGATCTACCTGGTGGTGATGTCCATTGGCGAGTCGGTGGACAGCCTGGTGACGCTGCTCAAGAGCGGTAACTGGAGCGTGCCGGCACCGCCCGATGCGGTGGCTACCTGGCCGCTGATCGGGCCCAAGCTGCATGCATTGTGGTTGTCGGCATCGCAAAACATGGCCAGCGTGCTCAACCAGTGGATGCCGCAGCTCAAGGGCGCGGGGCTGACGGTGCTGGGCGCCGCGGCCAGTGCCGGAGGCGCGTTTCTGCTGTTTGTCGGCGCGATTATCATTTCGGGCGTGATCATGGCCTTTGGCGAGCGCGGTGAAGTTGCCTCGCAGCGTATCGCCATGCGGGTCTCCGGCGAGGAGCGCGGCAAGCCGCTGGCCCAGCTGTGCACTGCGACCATTCGTGCCGTGGCTCAGGGCGTGATCGGCATCGCCTTCATTCAGATGCTGCTGATTGGCGTCGGTTTCGTGGTCAAGGGGGTGCCGGGTGCCGGCATGCTGGCCATCGTCATCCTCATGCTGGGGATAGCCCAGGCACCCGCGACGCTGATCACGGTGCCGGTGATCATCTATGTGTTCAACGTCGAGGGTTTCACCGCCGCGACCATCACCTTTGCTGTCTATACCTTCGTGGCCGGGCTTGCCGACAACGTGCTCAAGCCGATGCTGCTGGGGCGCGGGGTGGATGTACCGATGCCGGTGGTGCTGATTGGTGCCCTGGGCGGCATGGTGGTCAAAGGCATCATCGGCCTGTTCATCGGCCCGGTGATCCTCGGCGTGACCTATGTACTGTTCTGGCAATGGGTGGCGCTGCAGGTGCCGGAGCAACCGACCCCGCCTGCGGCCTGAGCCATGCCCAAATGTTGCTATGGCATGGGGCTGCTGATGGTCCTGGCCGGCTGTGCCCAGGTCGGCCCGGATTTCGAAAAGCCCCAGGACCCATGGCTGGACAGCTGGAACACGCCACTGCTGGAGCAGGCCGGGCGTTTTGCGCCAGTACCGGACCTGCGCCAGTGGTGGTTGGTGTTCGCCGACCCGACGCTCGAAGACCTGATCGCCGAAGCCGACGCCAACAACACCAACCTGCGCGTGGCCGGCCTGCGCATCGCCGAGGCGCGGGCGCAGCTGGCCATCGTGCAGACCGGGCGTTATCCACAGCTGCAGCAGTTGAGCGCGCAGAGCCTGTACCTGAAGCAAGACCAGTCCGGCACCTCCACTGCCCGCGACTCGGTGTTCTGGCAGTCCAGCGTGGGCTTCGACATCGGCTGGGAAATCGACTTCTGGGGCCGCTTCAGCCGTGCCATCGAGAGCGCCGATGCGGCCTACTTCGCCTCCCAGGCCAACTATGCCGACGCCATGCTGCTGCTGCGTGCGCAGGTGGCCGATACCTATTTCGCCCTGCGCACAGCCGAGGCACGGCTGGACATTGCGCAAGAGAACGCCAAGCGTCAGGAACGTAGCCTGCAGATCACCGAGCGACTCTTCCGCCACGGCGAGAACGACGAGCTCGACTGGCAGCAGGCGCGTACCCAGTACCTGGCGACCCAGGCCACCATCCCCGAGTTCGAAAACCAGCTCAATGCCTTGCGCAACGTGCTCTGCTCGCTGCTCGGCAGGCCACCGGGGCCGTTACCCGAGATTGAGGCGCGCCACGGGCAGCTGCCGTTGCCGGACCGTGCGGTGTTACAGAACGTGCCAGCCAGCTTGCTGCAACGGCGCCCCGACATCCGCGCCGCCGAACAGGCGGTGGCGGCGCAATCGGCGCTGGTGGGAGTGGCTGAGGCAGACCTTTATCCACAGCTGAGCCTGCTGGGCAGCATTGGCTGGACCTTCTTGTCGGCCAGCCACCTGCCCAACACCTTCGACCTGGCGGCGGGGCCGAGCCTGATCTGGAATCCGTTCGACTACGGCCGGCGCAAGAACGCCGTGCGGGTCGAGGACGCCCGCCTGCAGCAATTGATCGAGCTGTATCACCAGAGCGTGCGCGAAGCCGCACACGAAGCCGATGATGCCGCCAGCGGCCTGGTGCGCTCGCTGCAGAGCGCCAGCATTCGCCAGGATGCCTCGCAGGCCGCCCAGCGTTCGCTGATACTGGCCAGTTCGCAGTACCAGGAAGGCTTTGCCGACTTCCAGCGTGTGCTCGACGCCCAGCAGCTGCTGTTGCAACAGCAGGATGGGTATCTGGTCAGTCGTGGCAATGCGGTGAGCAGCCTGGTGAGCTTGTACAAGGCGCTGGGTGGCGGCTGGGACAACCAGCGCAAGCCCATCGACCGCGCCACCCGCCAGCACATGCAAGACCGTACCGATTGGGGCGACCTGCTCGACGAGCCGGCCCCCGCCGACCCCGAACAAGGTGAGCCTGAATGAGTGACGCCGCGCACGCCCCGCCAGCCCCCGATCGCGGCATGCGCTGGGTGCTGATCCTGATCGTCGTCAGCCTGGTCTGGTACCTGCTGGCCGACCGCTTCACGCCCTACACCCAACAGGCTCGGCTGCAGGCCTACGTGGTGCCGGTGGCCGCCGAAGTGGCCGGGCAGATCAAGCGCGTGGCCGTGGGCAACAACCAGGAAGTTCGCCAGGGCGATGTGCTGTTCGAACTGGACCAAGAGCAGTACCGCATCGCCCTGGCCCGCGCCGAAGCCGACCTGGATACCGTGCGCCGGCAGATCGGCGCCAGCACCGCCGGCATCGATTCGGCCCAGGCCGCGCTGGTGGCGGCCCAGGCCAACGAACGCAAGGCGCGCCAGGATGCCGAACGGCTCAAACGCTTGATCGACGAGGACCCGGGAACGGTATCGGTGCGCCGCCTGGAGGGCGCCCAGGCCAGCCGCGACCAGGCCATCAGCCAGGTGGCCGCCGCCCGTGCCGAGGTACAACGGGCCCGTGAGCAGCAGGGCGGGGCCGATGCCGACAACGCGCAACTGCGCAGCGCCGCAGCCAATGTGGAAAAAGCCCGCCTGGACCTGGCGCGCACCGTCGTCCGCGCCGACACCAACGGCTTGATTACCGACCTGCGCACCGACGTGGGCCACTACGTAGGTGCCGGCAGCCCTATGATGACCCTGATCGCCATCCATGACGTGTGGATAAGTGCCGACATGACCGAGAACAACCTCGGCCGCCTGCGCCCTGGCGTGCCGGTTCTGGTGGTACTCGATGCCATGCCCGGCACGGTGCTGAAAGGGCAGATCCGCAGTATCGGCTATGGCGTGAGCATCGGCCAGCCTGCGCCCCCGGGAAGCTTGCCGACCGTTCAGAACAGCCGCGACTGGTTGCGTTCGGCGCAGCGCTTCCCGGTGATCGTTGAACTCGACCGTGATCAGCTGACAGACAGGTCCGGCTTGCGTGTGGGCGGCCAGGCCGAAGTCATGGCGCTGCCCGGCGAAGGCAATCCGCTGAACCTGCTGGGTCGCGTGTTCATGTGGCTGATGAGCTGGCTGTCGTATGCCTATTGAGCTTCGCCGCGTGCGCGCGCTGCGGCTTGCATGGGGCGTGGCGCTGTGCCTGGCGACCAGTTTCGGTCTGGGCTTGCCGGTGCCGATCCTGGCGCCGGTGTTCGCAGTGCTGTTGCTGGCCATGCGCAGTGAGGCGCTGCCGATCAAGGCGGCACCGGCGCTGGCGATACTGGTGATGCTCAGCTGCGGCAGCGGCCTGCTGCTGATTCCGCTGCTGCGCCATGCTCCGCTGAGCGGGGTGCTGCTGGTTGGCG
This sequence comes from Pseudomonas sp. SMN11, assembly GCF_052041945.1. NCBI lineage: Bacteria > Pseudomonadati > Pseudomonadota > Gammaproteobacteria > Pseudomonadales > Pseudomonadaceae > Pseudomonas > Pseudomonas sp. SMN11. The sequence continues at coordinate 118,289 of NZ_JBKGGW010000015.1, forward strand.
TCGGGGTGTTTCTGGTCTTGCGCTATGCGCTCAAGGGCGGCAATGGCCTGCTGGCCAACCTGCTGGTGATCGGCCTGACCATGATCGCGGCGGCCGGCACGAGCAATTTCCCCTTGGCGCTGTCGGTAGTCGAGGCGTTGGCCAAGGGCATGCTATTGGCGGTGCTGGGCACGGCGCTGGCCCATGTGCTGTTTCCTGAACCGGCCGGCGCGCCTGTGCAGACTTCGCCGCCCTTGCTCGACAGCGCGGATGTCAGCTGGGTTGCCCTGCGCGCCACGCTTATCGTCATGCCGGCCTTCCTGCTGGCGCTGATCGCCCCGGACCAGTTCATGCCGCTGATCATGAAGGCGGTGAGCCTGGGGCAGCAGGCGGGGGAGACGCGGGCGCGGCATGCCAGTCGCGAGTTGATCGGCTCGACCTTGCTGGCCGGGGTGTTGGCGATGCTGGTGTGGGGCGCGTTGAGCCTGTTCGTGCACCTGTGGATGTTCTTCCTGTGGGTGCTGCTATTCGTCCTCTGGCAGGCGCGCAGGCTCTACCGTGCGGTAGAGACCCGCCAAAGCCCGGCGTATTGGGTGAGCTGCCTGACGACCATGCTGATCCTGCTTGGGCAGTCGGTACAGGACAGTGCTGGCGGGCAGGATGTGTACAAGGCCTTTGCGGTACGCATGGTGCTGTTCGTGGCCGTGTCTGTGTATGCCAGCGCCATGTTGATCTGGATCGACCGGCGCCGGGTTCGGGCTGCCTAGCGCTCCTGGGGGGGGGGGGGGGGGGGGGGGGGGGGGGGGGGGGGGGGGGGGGGGG